>CAMWTV010000107.1 GCA_947177215.1 uncultured Muribaculaceae bacterium | reverse complement strand
TGAAATCTAAATTAAATTCGCATTAGTCACAGGCCTGAACGCCACAAAACTTGAAATAAAGAAAAACGCATTCAGAAAATAGATCCGAAGAAAATCTATTACGGCAGATGCATCGTAACCAGGCAAGCAAAACAGACATATATGACTGTAAACAACTGTGAATATCGCCAGCCCTCGACACGCGTCAATATATTCTAACCTCTGTTTCATAGTCTAAACCACGCTCTTTGGTCTTTATGAAAGAAAAACAATTTATATGTTGTTGACTCGAATGGTTTTCCCGACGACTTATATACATCCCATACAGTATTCACTGCAATGACACAACAGAATGCCAACGCGGCCACCTGTTTCAGCCCGTATCGCCTATACTCAAGCCACAGATATCTCAGCGTCATAGCCGCCATCACCATCTGGAACAAGCTGAAATACATGACTGGGCGTATGAAATAGTGGCTGATATTGCATACAAGGAAATATCCGCAAGCATAAATATATGCCATATTAAACCAAATGTTGAAACACGGAATCCGGTCTCCATATTTTTCCTCCAGATCACGTCCGAACCATATTATGAATATCGGAATAAGCAGATATGACATCATCATCAGACCGAAACTTAGAGCTTCATCCGTCTGCCCGGAAGTCAACAGTTCAGAAATTTCCTCAGCCTTATCGTCGTAATTTGTAGCCCCCGCTATCATTTCGGCATAACCGGCAAGCCCCTTGAATGCAGGTGTCTGTCCGACTATAACACAACCAAGCAAAACCGCGATCAGCACAGTTCTCTTATCTGTAAGGCGGAATCTATCAACGAAAAAATAGAATGGCACAAGCAGCAAAGCCGACTGGTGTATCATCGACCCGATTAAAATAAATATGATATACGCAAAGAGCTTTTTCTCAGATATGAACCGGCAGGCCCATAGAAAACCACAGGCAACAATCATCTGACGAATAGCACCCATACAGTCAAGCCAATATCTGCCGCCAAACAACGCAAACGGAACAAATACCAGCAGCCACCTGTATGGTTTAAGCGCAAGTGTTATGAATAATATCTGCACTAATGCGCATATTCCCAGACCCAGGCTCCAGTGCAGCCCCATCTGCTGAAAAGTATCTACAAATATTTTCCATATCATCTCCTTGCTTTCCGAAAAATCAGGCTTGACACGAGAAAACATAACCGAATAGGAAATACTGTCAGATCCGACATTCCACCTCAGTGCGCCGATAACAGCGAAAAACACAACGAACCAAACAAGATATTTGTCCCATTTCAAAGGCGACAGCTCGTTCTCCTCAATATAATTCTCTGATTTTCTGGCCAACGAAGAGCTAAAAAAAGCAAAGAACACATATATCAGGATGTCAATTATTGTCATCATAAGTAAGTCGCGGAAATTATTTTTGATTTTCGGAGAGCTCTGTTTCAGCCGACTATCTCCCGGATTCGATAGAGCGTAGCGGGAACTACAACCGCATTATCATTTTCATATGCGCATAAGCCTTCGCCATATCAAATGCCGACTGCCGCAAATCTGGCTCTGACAGCTGGATTGATCTGATTGCCTCAACCCACTCTTCAATAGTTTCAACCACTTTGAAACCGTCAAGTCGCGGTCTGTTGCCGTGGTATGTATTTGCCGTAATTATCAGAGGCTTGCAGAGCCCCTCGGCATCTGCAATCGTAGATAGGCCGACACAATAATTCAGACAATCCGTTCGCAGCGGGCATACAAGAGCCCTGGCCGAAGCCATTTCCCTCACCATCACCGGATAGTTGGCCGACGAATTATCCAGCACCGTAACCTTTATATTGTCAATGCCTTTACACAATTCAGTCAGGTTCTCATAATTCGCGTCACCATGTCTGCGGGCGGTGATAATATGCAACGGTGCGCCCGATATACGGAAAGCCTCTTTAAGCACCTCGAAATCACGGTTCTCCTTACCGGTCGACACAAACCACCCGCTATCAGACACAGCTATTCTGCCAAAAAAATCCATATCAGGCCCCCATCCCGGCACAGAACATCTCTCCCGCTGCAACAGACCCGTGTTCATAGTCTCGTCCAATGTCTGCTCTGAAAGAAAAAAAACGTGTCTCACCCCTCCAAGCAACAGCTTGTAGATTTTCGACTTAAGCCCCTTCTTTATCTTCGGTTCATGATGCAGATAGGCATATACAGGCTTCCGGAACAGCCCTACAGCTGCGAGCAACAGCAATAACAGATGATTATGCAGATTGAGATTCGGAATAAACACTACATCCGGATCTGACTCTCTTATCAATCGGATATCATTCAGTAACCCCTGACACTCCTGAGCCCATACAACCTCATGACCGTCACGCTCCATCTCCACCGCACCATAAAACCAGTGCGACGGCACATTCCCCTTCATATATTGTTCATGAGTGGCAGTTTCGCCAATATACAGAATCCTCATCTCCTACTGATTCCTAAAAGCTTTCGCATCTTGTTGGCATAATACCCCTTTCGCATCTTGAACTTATCCGACCACGACATCCATGATGCGGAATAATGATGTATCGTTCGTGTATTTTCTGTAATCTCAAGTTTGCTACTCAAAAATTCAACCGGACAGAAATAGTCCCACGGATAAACAGTTATTCCATCAACCTCAACAGGAACATCCGAACGGCTGAGTCCTCTCCTTTTAAGAATATCCGTAACTATTTTTACTATTGTAATCTGCTCCATATGGCCGTCAGGATAAATGTAATGGTGGCTCTCATAGAAATCCAGAATCTCACGCAGAATCGGATTATGCGGCTCCACCGCAAAGCCGAGACCGATCGCAACATTAAGCACATCTCCTTCAGGTGCATTGGAGTTCTTCTCGAAGGCCATGAACGGGCCATGGGCAATAATATCGTCAAGCGGCCTGATGACCTCTACATCTGTATCAAAATAAATGCCGCCTTGCTCATAAAGCAGTCTCAGACGGGCATAATCGCTTACATAAGCAAATTTGCCTACGCCATAAGCCTCTGAAGAGAACGGAATACAATGCACATCATAGTTTGTCTCGTCCCAACGCCTGATTTCATAATCAGGCAAATATTTCCTCCAGCTTTCAATATAGCGTTGATATTCTTTCGGAACAGGAGCACCCCCGAACCAACAATAATGTATTATCTTAGGAATCATTTGAATCTTTTTTAAAATTTACCCAGAATCCACTTCATATAGCGCATATTCAGAACATATGCCAGAACACAGCATGAAACAATATTCGCCGCAACAACTCCGAAAAACAGAACAACAGACATTAATGCGGAAACATTAAACCATCCGGCAACCAACGACAGATAGACTCTGTAGAAAATAAAATGAGCAAGATATATCACCAATGAATTTCTTCCAAGAAACTCAAGCACCCGGCACGATCCGATCCTCCTGCTGGCTGCAAGAATCATAAATGTTCCCGTAACAGCAAGAATAAACACAACCGGAATCTGCCACATGGTCACACAGACTCTGTTGGTGATATATGGCACACCGACGCCTGAAAATATCACAACAAACACCAAAGGCCAATAAATCCACTTCATAACCTTCGGAATAATAACATTTTCAGTTTTTACAACATTGCCAGCCAACATGAAAACAACCACCATCAAAGCATGCTTGTATGACCATATCTCAGGGAAATCAGAATAGTCATACAGCCATACACCCGCAGTCAGCAAGATAAGCGCGACAAGAATCTGCACTACCTTTCCACGAAGTCTTACCAGCCCCCACACTATCAGGCGCGAAATGAACATCGACGGAATAAACCACTCTCCGGCACATTTAAGCAGGAAACTCTTCCCGATAGTCTTTACAATCCAAACCGGGCTCTCACCCCACAACAGATACTCAATCAGACTTGCTCCGTAATTAATTATTATTGCGGGAATTAGGAGCATTTTTACCCCTCCCCATGCAAACTGGGCAAACCCCTTCCTGAAATTCGAGCAGAAACCTGTGATAAAAAAGAACGCCGGCATAAAAAATGACACCCACAGCGTCTCCACACTATCCAGACGGTCTATAACAGGATCTTTAATCCCGTAACACAGCCTGCACATCAGTTCATAATGCCCCCAGACAACCATCAGAATCAACACCCCTTTGGCAATATCTATATATTGCAAACGTTTTGAAGCTTCACTCATACACAAACTGTTTTATACATGCTTCAGGCGACGCATTCTCATCCCAATAGCGTCTGCTACCATTTTCAAGAGCCGCCTGTAATTGTTCGTTGCTTACAATTGTTTTTATAGCCTCATATAACGACAATTCATCGGCATCGGAAAAAAAGACATTTTCACCATGAATCATCCTGGCCGGAAGCTCATTAACAAACGGTGTAGACAAGATTATTTTTCCATGTGCCATATACTCCGGAAGTTTCCATCCATGACACATATGCACCGCCGGTGTATTGAAAACAAGCAAAGATCTCTCCAACAGCCTGACATATTCATACATCGGGATCTCATCTCTCATTAGCACGTCTGACGGACAGTCATTGTCTTCCCTGTCAGGAACCATTCCTCCGATAAAATCAATCACACCTTCATTCTGCAACCTGCGGCAGGCACGGATAAACGCGATTCTTGCATCATTAGCCATAGTCTCACCACCCCAATATCGTGAAACCATGAATATCATTTTCGAGCCAACATTTGAACCCGACGGGTTCAATAAGATACCGCTTCTTTTATAGAGCCACAAATACGGGCTTAAATAACTTTTAAATCCCTGTTTCACACGCGAAAAACATTTCAGATAGTTTTTCACACACAGCATAGTCGCCTCCCATTTGTCTCGGCCGAAACATCCTATTCCGAAGTTTGGAGAAACAGGTCTTACTTTATCCCTCCAACGGCTTTCGACATAATCCGGTTTATAGTTTACTTTGCCATATACATCAGCCCATTGCAGAAAATCGTCATAGAACACCACATTCGAGTCGGCCCAGTCTATCACGTATCTGATCTCATTGACCACAAATGCCATACAATGGGTTTGGGACGTATAACATAGATCTTTGAAATATTTCGACTCAAAAATAACGTTATCCCGTCCGAAAACGTCCCACAACCCTTTGATATAGAACGATCCATAGTTTATATTACATGCCGGATCAACAAATACCTTCATATCATTTATCCTCCGATTAGCCACCTGAATTGCTTATGACGTTCTAAAAACAGATAAATCAGAAAACAACAACAAATTGAGAAACCAGCCCCACACCAGTTCAACGCCGTTTCAGAAAGCCGGCCCCTAACGGGCAACGAGCAGAATGCGAGATATAGAGGAACATGAAAAACCAGAAAAAGCATCGCATTTTGGCCAAGAAAAACCAATGGTTTGACATGCAGAAATTCGCATACTTCAAAAAGTTTATTTACCAACAATATGCCAATAAACGCCGCAAACACAGCAAGAATGTAGAAGCCATACAATGGTCTGTTCGCCCATATATCTATCGCAGCAGGGTAAAATATGAATATAACCAGAAACACGATTGCCAAAATCCAATACATCAGGTTACTTGTAACTTTCCACTCTCTTGATTTATAACCCAATACATAGAACAGAGTAGCTAAAGCCGTATTGCCTATATAATTGAACCGTGTACTCTCTGAACACAAATAATGAGAACATGAAATTACAACCGAGACCGTGATGTAAATCCATGTATACCCTCCGTCATAACGCGATGTTATCAGTTTGACGAAAAACAACGTCAGCAGAAACCATAGCGGAATATTCCACCATGGCGCACCGAAAACAGCAATCTGACCGGCAATGCCATATAATAGGTCTAATTTAAGATCGCCGGTCACATTTAACTCGCAAAGCATAGATATCAACCCGCCAAACAATGAGCAGAGCAGAAATGGCACCATCAAATGCCGCCCCCATTTGGCCAGAATATACCTGTTTAAATTTGTCGGCTTGTGAAACATTCCCGATTTGAAGAAAAACCATACTGTATTATACATGAACAGATGGCCGATGGTCAGTGGTGCTCTTGTCACGATATTGAAGTGTTGAAACATCATAATCGTGATAAACAGCCCTGCAATAGCATCCAGCGAGATATTTCTGTTTGAACCGGATTTAGAAATCATTGTCATATGCTTATAAGCTTTCTGGCAATCGACATCATATTCAGTTCAATGAATATATATCCCAATTTACGCCTCCTCGATTTAGCATCTTTCCAGATAATCCGGCGAAGCCGTTTATACTCCATGCGGGTTTCATAGTCTGATATTAGTTTATGCTGAAAACCATACTGAAACGGAGCGATCGGAAGAGTTGATACATAATTGTCAATATACTCATCACCTTTAGGAAGCGTCTCAGCCATACGCTCTGTAAACAGACGGATCCTCTCAAGCATTTTCCTACTGCCCTGTCGTGTCAGACTCGACGGATTAGCTACGTAATGATAGAATGCGTCGTCAAGATAGGTAACTCTGACATCAGAATGCTTGAACAACTGCACCCATATCAGCAGATCCTCACAATAGTCAAGGCCTTCAGGAAAACGGATATCATACCTGGAGAAACATGACCGTCTTACAAGTTTATTCCAGCAACTTCCCATCAACCGGCAAAGCATGGCCTTAAGAGTCTCTTCGGCAGTGGCTGGTGGGGTTTGCTTTACCCGAATAGCACTTCCGTCAATTTGCTCAGTGTAATAATCGCAGAACACCACATCGGCATCCTCTTCCTTAGCTTTGGCATAAAGCTTCTCGAGCATCATTGGTTCAACATAATCATCCGCATCGGCATGGATCACATACTCGCCACAGGCTGCATCCAAACCCGCCTGCCTGGCAGCACTAACCCCACTGTTTGCCTGATGTATTACCTTGATACGCTTATCCTGTGCGGCATATTCATCACACACAGCTCCGCTACCGTCTGTAGATCCGTCATCGACCACTATAATCTCGAAATCATCCAGAGTCTGCTCCTGCAGCCCCTGCAGCATCCTGTCCATTGTAGACCGTGCATTATACACGGCCATGATCACAGAAACCTTCATCTCCATATCTCAATCTTTCTCAAGACACAAACAACACTGAATCGCCCCGGCCTTACTACCCATTTCGTCTTGTTCTTTTAACTATTCCGAATGGAATCATTTCGCGCCAGAAACAACGATAATACTTATAATAGGCCACAATTCGAGACCTGATGTCATCCCATCCACACTCAACTGTTTCCCATTCCGGATACAACAATTCTCCATTTTTTTCATCCGCTTCCCTCGACAGAACCGGCCCATACCAGCGTTCAGGCGCGATTATACGCTTGTCCACGTTTGTGTTTAAACACCCCCCCCCCAATAAGAGAAAGTGCTGTTAGACAGTATATTATGACTGCACTTTGTGGCAAGAAAGAGATCATAATATT
>CAMWTV010000106.1 GCA_947177215.1 uncultured Muribaculaceae bacterium | reverse complement strand
CATCTACACTTCTAGCTTCGTCGGCCCCGTCTTATGTTTATAAGAGACTGTCCGGAAGCGGCGCAATTGATATTATAACAGTTATTATTTACCGAAGTAACGTTCGAACAGACCGGCGAAGCCACGACCATGACGGGCTTCATCCTTAGCCATTTCGTGAACAGTGTCATGAATAGCGTCAAGACCGGCTTTCTTGGCATTGGCTGCGATACGCATCTTATCAGCATTCGCACCGGCCTCGGCCATCATGCGCTTTTCAAGATTGGTTTTGGTATCCCATACGCAATCGCCAAGAAGTTCAGCGAATTTGGCAGCATGCTCGGCCTCTTCCCAGGCATAACGCTTGAAGGCCTCGGCAACTTCGGGATATCCCTCGCGGTCAGCCTGACGAGACATCGCCAGATACATGCCCACCTCTGTGCATTCACCGATAAAGTGAGCGTTAAGATCCTTTATCATCTCTTCGCCAGTGCCTTTGGCAACACCAATCTCATGTTCGGTAACAAAGTTCAGAACGTCTTCTTCATTAACTTCCTTGAACTTGCTGCGGGGAGCGCCACACATCGGGCACTTTTCCGGAGCTTCGTCACCCTCGTGAACATAGCCACACACTGTGCATATAAATTTCTTTTTCATAATTAGTTGTAATTTATTATTTTTAGTTCATA
The DNA here is from genome assembly GCA_947177215.1 of uncultured Muribaculaceae bacterium. Taxonomy (GTDB): domain Bacteria; phylum Bacteroidota; class Bacteroidia; order Bacteroidales; family Muribaculaceae; genus UBA7173. The sequence goes on along the minus strand of CAMWTV010000106.1, from coordinate 6,819 downwards.
GCATTCAGATGCTACAAAGATAACAAATCCCGCCAACTCCACAAAAAATCGCATCAGGTTTTAGGGAATTTTATGCCCCCTTAACCACACCTCACATATCATCGGAGTTGCATAGGCATAATAAAAAAATGCCAGATTAGGCAGCGGCTCTGTAACAAAGAAATTCGCCAGCTTGCCGGCTCCGATGCTGCCGGTCTCATCACTCAGCTCCATGGCACACGCACCGTTTATGGTAGTGGCATTCAGAACCTGCTCAGGAGTAAGCTTCATCTTAACACAGCCCAGCGAACCCACAAATCTCATATCTCCCGAAGGCGACGAGCCCGGATTATAATCTGACGCAAGTGCAAACGGAAGGCCGGCCTCGATCATGCCCCGGGCATTGCCATAAGGCATCCCAAGAAAAAACGACGCACCCGGAAGCATTGTAGGCATGGTCGACGACAACCTCAGAGCGTCAATCTCATCTTTTCCGGTACGCTCAAGATGATCCACCGATATGGCACCATTCCTCACACCGGCCTGCACACCGCCCGAAACCGCCAGCTCATTAGCATGAATCTTCGGCTTCATCCCCCATCTGGCGCCTTCAGCCAGAATCCGGTCGGTCTCTTCAGGCGTAAAGAACCCCTCGTCGCAGAAAACGTCAACATAATCGGCAAGTCGCTGGCGTCCTACTTCGGGAATCATCTCGTTGCAGACCATATCCACATACTCTTTCTGACGCCCCTGGAAAGCCCGTCCAACCGCATGAGCCCCGAGGAAAGTGTTTTTCACCTCCATCGGCACCGACTCTTTGATCCGCCGCGCCACACGAAGCATTTTCAGCTCCCCTTCCAGCGTGAGTCCATACCCGCTCTTTATCTCGACACTGCCGGTTCCTTTGGCCATAACCTCACGAACCCGACGCATCGACTGCTCAAACAACTCATCCTCTCCGGTTGCATTGAGCAGATCGGCCGAGTTAAGAATGCCACCGCCCCTGCGGGCTATCTCCTCATAACTCAGACCATTTATCTTGTCAATGAACTCACCGGCTCTGTTTCCCACATAAATCATATGGGTATGGGAGTCACAGAACGACGGGAACACCCACCGCCCCTCAAGTGCCGTTCGACACTCTACCGGCTTGCCACACTCCCTCTCCAGAGCCTCCACATCAAGCCCCGACATTTCTCCGTAACCGGCAATGCGGTCACCGTCAATCAGCAGCCACGCATCGCCGATACAGGTCAATGCATCCATCTCCTTCCCTTTTTTGCAGGTTATGCCCTTCTCGCAGATGCCGGTCAGACACCCGATGTCAGTCAGCAGTATCATATAGCCTGATTAACCATGAATTCAACCGAAGCATTTATGTAAGGATACATAACCGTGTCATTCTCAATAAACGGCACCACCTTACGATATTCCTCTACCATCGACTCGATAACCTCCGACGACTTCAGCGGGCGGCGGAACTCAAGCGCCTGAGCCGCGTTGAACAGCTCTATGGCAAGCACCCTGCGCGTATTCTCAACAACCCGATAAAGCTTTGTGGCCGCATTCGAACCCATCGACACATGATCTTCCTGGCCCTGCGACGAAGGGATAGAATCGCACGACGCCGGCCAGCACAGACCCTTGTTCTGGCTTACAACCGATGCAGCAGCATACTGGGGAATCATAAATCCGCTGTTCACACCCGGATTCGCAACCAGGAACGACGGCAGGCCTCTCACACCGGCGATAAGCTTGAACGTGCGGCGTTCAGAAATATTGGCAAGTTCAGAAAGCGCAACTGCCATAAAATCCATCGGCAGCGCAATCGGCTCTCCATGGAAATTCCCGGCAGAGATAACCAGATCGTCATCCACAAAAACAGTCGGATTATCGGTAACACTGTTGATTTCGGTCTCGATCACCCGGGCAACATAATCAATCGTGTCTTTGGCCGCTCCGTGAACCTGAGGCATGCAACGGAACGAATACGGATCCTGCACATGCGTCTTCGGTCTGGCCAGAATCTCGCTCCCTTTCAGATAGTCCATAACGGCCTTGCCGGTCTTGATCTGCCCCGGATGCGGCCTCACCTCTTGAATCTGAGGCATGAACGGCTCAATCCTGCCGTCGAAAGCGTCAAGCGAAAGCGCCCCTATCTTATCAGCCCAGCGGCTCAGTTTGCGGGCCTCTATCACCGCCCACACTCCATAGCTCGACATGAACTGTGTGCCGTTGAGCAGCGCCAGTCCCTCTTTCGATTTGAGAACCACAGGCTTTCTGCCAAGCCGTTCAAGCATCTCGGAAGCAGGCATCACAACCCCGTTCCATTCAACCTCTCCAAGCCCCAGCAGCGGCAGCGACAAATTGGCAAGCGGCGCCAGATCGCCCGACGCGCCCAACGATCCCTGCTGATACACCAACGGCAGAATGCCGTAGTTGTAAAACTCCACCAGACGCTCCACCGTTTCAAGCTGCACGCCTGAATTTCCATAACTCAGTGACTGAATTTTTGTCAGAAGCATCAGCTTCACCACATCAGATGGCACACGCTCGCCTATGCTGCACGAATGCGACATAACAAGATTTTTCTGAAGCTCCGACAGCTGGTGAGCGTCGATAGAGATATTGCAGAGCGACCCGAACCCCGTGGTGATGCCATAGATCGGTTCCTTCTGGGTTTCCATCTTACGGTCAAGATACTCCCGGCAGTTCACAATCCGTCGGCGTGCGTCATCGCTCAGGTCGATCTTTATGTCATTCGACAGGATTTCCGCAACACGGTCAATACTGAGCCATTCGGCGCTTATATGATGAGTTTCCATTTACTGTTTCGATTTGATTAAAATACAAATTGTTTTCCCCTCACATCAGTCGAGAGCCCTCTTTACAAGATCATCGTCAGCGAAATTAGGCAACGTCACTTTCAGCTGCGGCACACGCTCCATTTCTCGTCTGATAGCCTCTACCGCCCCTTCGTTACGGGCCCATGACCGTCGGGCAATTCCGTTGTTGACATCCCAGAACAGCATGCTCTCAATAGCATTGGCCGACTGCTCACTGCCGTCGATAACCATTCCGAAGCCGCCGTTTATCACCTCACCCCAGCCAACACCGCCGCCATTGTGCACCGACACCCATGTTGCGCCACGGAAAGAATCGCCGATCACATTCTGCACAGCCATATCAGCCGTGAAGCTTGATCCGTCGTAAATATTTGAAGTCTCGCGATAGGGAGAGTCAGTGCCCGACACATCATGATGGTCGCGGCCAAGCACCACCGGAGCAGAAATCTCGCCTCGGGCAATGGCATCGTTAAACGCCCTCGCGATCCTGATACGCCCCTCGCTGTCGGCATAAAGTATGCGCGCCTGCGAGCCAACCACCAGCTTGTTCTCATCAGCTTTCCTGATCCAGTGCAGGTTATCCTCAAGCTGCCCTTTTATAGATTCAGGCGCATCGGCGAGCATCCCTTCAAGCACTTCGGCCGCGATGCGGTCGGTCACGGCAAGGTCGGCCGGATCTCCCGACGAGCACACCCATCTGAAAGGCCCGAATCCATAGTCGAAAAACAGCGGGCCCATGATATCCTGCACATACGACGGATAACGGAACCTTCCGTCAGCACCCGTAACATCCGCCCCGGCTCTCGAAGCCTCCAGAAGGAAAGCATTGCCATAGTCAAAGAAATACATCCCGTCAGCGGTCAGACGGTTGATTGCCGCCACCTGACGTCTGAGCGATTCCTGCACCTTCTCGCGAAAAAGTTCCGGCTCCTCGGCCATCATCCGTTGCGCCTCCTCATAGCTCAGGCCGGCAGGATAATAGCCTCCGGCCCACGGATTATGCAGCGACGTCTGGTCACTGCCAAGATCAACAGCCACATTCTCTTCGGCAAGACGCTCCCAGAGATCAACAACATTTCCCTGATATGCCAGCGAAACAGTCTCCTTGTTTTTCATCGCCTCAAGAGCCCTCGGCATCAGAAGGTCAAGATCCGTAAACACCTCGTCGACCCATCCCTGCGCCTTCCGTTTCTCAACAGCCTTCGGATTGATTTCAGCCGTAATGCTCACAACACCGGCGATATTGCCGGCTTTGGGCTGTGCGCCCGACATTCCGCCCAGACCGGCAGTAACAAACAGCATCCCGTTGATCGTGTCCCGATTGGCGCCAAGACGCTTGCGGGCAGCATTCAGCACCGTAATCGTAGTGCCGTGAACAATCCCCTGGGGGCCGATATACATATATGATCCGGCGGTCATCTGCCCGTACTGGCTCACACCCAGAGCATTCATCCTTTCCCAGTCATCGGCTTTCGAGTAATTCGGAATCACCATACCGTTGGTCACCACAACCCTGGGCGCCTTTTCATGCGAGGGGAACAGACCGAGAGGATGACCCGAATACATAACAAGAGTCTGCTCGTCGGTCATCTGCGACAGATACTGCATCACAAGCCTGTATTGGGCCCAGTTCTGAAACACAGCCCCGTTGCCGCCATACGTTATCAGCTCATGCGGATGCTGCGCCACCCGCGGGTCAAGATTATTCTGGATCATCATCATGATCGCGGCAGCCTTGCGGCTTTTGGCGGGATACTCGTCGATCGGACGCGCTTTCATCTCATATTCCGGACGGAAACGATACATATATATCCTGCCGTAATTCTTAAGCTCTTCGGCAAACTCCCTGGCCAGCACCTCATGGTGTCGCGGATCGAAATAACGGAGGGCATTCTTAAGCGCAAGCTCCTTCTCCTCCCGCGTCAGAATATCCTTTCTGCGCGGAGCATGGTTCACCTCCTTGTCATATGCCCGCGGCGCCGGCAGCTCTGCCGGAATGCCGTTGATAATATCCTGTCTGAACTCCTCTTGTGTCATATAACGGTATGTTAATTTTTTATCGGTTTCAATAGGTCACGCCTCGGCCATAACCCTGTCGACAATAGCAAGCACAGCTTTCTCATCATCCTGCGCCTTGGCGGCTATGCCGGCGGCCTCATTCAGAATCTCATCAGCCTTTACCCTGTCTTTCAGACCGGCGGCATTGATCCTGACATTAAGCCATGCGCCAAGCACCGCGCTCCGCGCCGCCAGCGCGCCTACGCCCGCATCGCTAACTGAATTAGGATTCCCCTTTTCAGCCATAGCCTTCACAAGCGGCATCACAGCGGCGGCGGCCTTCATTGTGCGCAGAGGCACTTCGGTTGCATAAAGCGTAGCCGCCTGGATAGCCTCGCTCCGCTGTGCCTTCTCCTCAGGCGTGGCCTTGGGCAGCTTGAAAGCATCCATGATGCGGTTGAATGCCTCCGTATCCTCGTCGACCAGAGCGAGAAGTTCCTTCAGATGGCGCTGCCCATCCTCGGCATAGTCGCTGAACTCTTCCCAGCGCTCGTCCCAGCCGGGCTTGTGAGCCGACAGATTGGCCACCATTGTTCCCAGCGCCGCGGCAAGCGAACCCATATAGGCTGAAATAGAGCCACCTCCGGGAGCCGGCGACTCACTGGCAGTCTCCTCGGCAAAACCCTTGCACGTAAGGTCTATCAGTTTTTTATCATGTTTTGAGGCAATCAGATCCTCGATCACTTTTTCCTCGGCCACAAACGGCTTCAGCTCATCAAGCCCCATGGTTCTGACAGCCATCGTCACAATCTCTTCATCGCTCACTCCCGTAGAGCGCTGCTGTTTCTTAAGGAAATATTTGCCGGCGTCAAGCAACGTCTTGCGCGGCACAAGCCCCACGATCTCCGTACCCGTAACCCTCACGCCACGTTCTCCGGCGGCGCGACACACCTCATCAAAAGCCTTGTGAAGCGGAGTGGCATTGATGTCGGTAATGTTCATCGACACCTGCGCAATGCCATATTCGTCGATGAACCACCCTATCGCCTTGGTGCCTTTCAGCGTGCCGGGAATCATCACAGGCTTCCCGTTCTCGTCAACCACCGGCTTGTCGGTCACCAGAGGGCCCTGACGCATAGGCCTGCCCTTCTCCCTGACATCAAACGCAATCGCGTTGGCCCGTCGGGTCGACGTTGTGTTGAGATTGAAATTCACTGCAATCAGAAAATCACGGGCGCCTACCACAGTAGCGCCGCTACGTGCCATCTTCTCGTCAAACACGCGACGCCCGAAATCCGGGGCTTCCCCATCCTTGTCAGCTCTTTCCGCCAAAGCCTCATATTCCCCCTTGCGGCATACCGCGAGATTCTTGCGTTCCTTGCAGAAAGCAGCCGCCTCATAACAATAGGTCGGCACTTCCAGTTCATCGGCAATTCTTTTAGCCAGAACACGCGCCATCCCGGCACACTCTTCCAAGGTAACGCCGGCCACAGGAATAAGAGGCAACACATCGGTTGCGCCGATACGTGGATGCGCCCCGCTGTGCTTACGCATGTCTATCAGCTCGGCGGCCTGCCTCACCCCCCTGAACGCAGCCTCTACAACAGCCTCAGGTTCACCGACAAATGTCACCACAGTGCGGTTGGTCGCTTCTCCGGGGTCAACGTCAAGCACCTTCACGCCTTCTACCTCCTTTATCGCATCGACAATGCGGTTTATCACATTAATATCACGCCCTTCACTGAAATTGGGCACACATTCTATAATTCTCTTCATGGCAAAAAAACTTCTTTGAGGCAAATATACAACATCATTTCCGATTTTCCATTCAATTCACCCTTTGAAATTCACTCCATCCTCCACATATTCCACTTGATAAGAAACCTATTTGGATTTTTCATTGTAGAATATCTGAAAAATTCCGTATTTTTGCGCATCATTTCGCACACCCCACACAACACCGCTTGTGCCGGAGCGCGATACCATCTTACAGAAT
>CAMWTV010000105.1 GCA_947177215.1 uncultured Muribaculaceae bacterium | reverse complement strand
CAACTGCCTGGAGATATTCAGGCTCATGAGGAAACCGGCCTCGCAGCTCCTCTACAAATGCTTTTACATCCATCTGTTCTACCTTAGTCTTGTTTTTGGAGTGTCATATTGTCTCCCTTTCCGCCAAAATCAGGCGCAAAGTTACAAAACTCGGCAAAATCCACAAAGCAAAATGCAATTAAAATTAATTATTTCGCAACATTTTGCCCGAATATAATCGGATTCATGTAAACCGTGTCAGCCGGATTTACTGCATTCAGATCCACATACCCCTTTATCCCCTCCTTCTCGCCGCGATGGCTGTATTGCCACAAAACCCATTCACGGCCGTCGTCAAGCGGCGGATCTGTAAACGAACATATCCATAGCGGAACCCTCTCGAGCCTCCCTTTTACAAATCGCTCATATCCATCCTTGTTCGTATATATCATCGGCTCATATCCACCCTGCCTCAACACATCGAGCATCACCCTCAGCTCACGCATTATCTTCCCTGTGCCGGGGCCGTCGGCATTGGCCCACTCTTCCACATCAATTGCCGGTGGCAGCTCGAATTCACGCCCGTGAAGCGCCCTCAGAAAATTGAATCCCTGCATCTCGCCGTCCGTATCGAATCTGAAAAAATGATACGCTCCCCCGGGAATGCCCGCACGTTTCAGCCCCGTGGCGTTACGCTGGAAATTCCGGTCTTGAAAATCAGTCCCCTCTGTTGCCTTGATATAGACAAAACTCACCCCCTCAGTCTTGAGCCGCTCGAAATCTATATCTCCGTTGTGAGCCGACAAATCCACCCCCCTCACCTTGTATATCTCTTCCGACGGATTCGCCCTCTCCGAAAAATAACGGTTCCACACAAACCATCCTCCACCGGCCAATGCAGCCAATGCAGCAGCCGCAAACCATTTCATCACACCCTTCATATCCTCTCCCGGGCCCCCCTGCGCTCCCACACTGCACCCACAAGCCGGGCCGCGCAAAACATAACTCCCATCACAATCACAATAAGAGCCGAACAAGGCACATCCACATAAGCCGACAGCGCCAGCCCACCGAGACTTCCTGCGGCTGAAAACACCATCGAGAGCTTCATCATGCCACCGAACCTGCGTGTGAACACTTCGGCCGTCATCTGCGGCAGCGAAAGCATCGACATCAGCAGCATTACCCCCACAAGCCTTATAGTCAGCACTATGCACAATGCCACGATAACCGTCATAACCGTGGTGATAAACCTGACCGGAAGCCCCGACACAGCCGCGAAATCTCGGTCGAACGCACACGCCACGATCTCGCGGTATTTCCACGCGAAAAAGCCCCCCGACAGCACCGTAAACAATCCGAAAACACACAGATCCCAACGCGAGATATTTAAGATATTGCCGAAAAGAAACGAATTAAGCTCCGGCACATAACCCGGCGTAAGAAACACAAACAGAACACCCGTAGCCATACCGGCCGACCACACCACCGCTATAGCCGAATCCTCCCTGACACGTCCGCGACCCGAAAGCCACTCCACACCAAGCGACGACACCACCGCAAACACTCCCGCCATAAGCAGCGGATTCATCCCCAGATAATACCCCAGACCAAGCCCGCCGAAACACGCATGCGTGATACCCCCCGAAATTGCCACAAGCCTCCTGGCAACAATATAAGTGCCGGTCATTGCGGCAGCCACCGCGATAATCAGCACACCCCATACGGCATTCGCAAAAAAACTGTATCCTAAAAGTTCACCCATCGTCTATCCGTTTTAGCCACTCTCTTCCATCCCTTCGGTGGCATCAGCTCATTTACTTCTCCCCTCCCCCACAATCATCAGAAGCTCGTCTCTGACCTCGTCCGGCAACTCTATCCCCCTGAGCTGAATGCTTCTCGCCCACGGCGCCACATCCTCCGGCATAAGAGTCAGCAACACATCGCGAAACTCCTCTGTCTCCTCACTGTTATACTCGTTCCCCTTACGTCCGGCAAAACGGTCAAGCTCCTCGTCATCGAAATACTCCGCCCGGCCGCTCACCGCCGCAAGCAGCGAATCTTTCTCACACGTGGCGTGCATCCCGCAACACACCTCTCCGTCATCCCCCGCCGGAACATCGGCCATCGGCCCGCGGGTCGGAGCCTGCGCCGTGCCACGCCTCACATCTCGGCGGTGAAACAGATAAAGCACAATTCCGGTCACAACAAGCGCCGCCAGTATTATCAATGCTCCAGCCATAGCCTAAACCTCCTCTTCAACACAATCGGCATCCTCGAGTCTGAACCCTATCGCCTGAAGCTGCTCCCAGTAGCCGGGATAACTTTTCGTCACACTCTCGCATCCGTCAACCACAATCCCCGGAACATACACCGACACCGGAGCCAGGGCCATCGCCATCCGGTGATCGTTATGCGCGCTTAACACAGGCATCTCGGCAACCGGATGCGTTTTGCCGTCCCATTCAAGCCCGAAATCCCTTATCTTCTCCACAACCCGACCAAGCTTGTCCATCTCGTCGCATATAGCCTGGAGCCGGTCACACTCTTTTATCCCTAAACTTTGCAGCCCCGTGAACCGGAACGGCACTCCTATAAGACAGCAGGTCACCGCAAGCGACGGAGCCAGATCCGGATTGTCGGTCAGGTCAAGGTCAAGACGTCCATAGACCTCGGGCGACGGAGCTAACTCCACACACCCCTCATGCTCCTCGCTCTCCTGAGTCAAAACCCCCAGGCATTCGAAATAACGCGCCGCCGCTCTGTCCCCCTGCAGCGTCTCCATCTTCAGATTCGTAACCGTGATCCATCCTGCCGTCAGAGCGCTTATCTCATACCAGAACGAGGCAGCCGACCAATCCCCTTCACCCTTCTCGGCAAACGCACGGTAACGCCCGGGCGACACCCTCACCGTCAACGGCTCCCGCTCCACATCGATACCCCTCTGCTCCATCATCCCCACTGTCATCAGAACATACGGAAGCGACACCGGTTCACCCTCGAACCTCACCGTAAGCCCCTCTTCCATCAGAGGCGCCACCATCAGAAGTGCCGACACAAACTGCGACGAAACAGTGACATCCACCTTCACCTCTCCCCCTTTGAGCCGGCAACCTTTCACTCTCAGCGGAGCGAAACCCTCCTTTTCAAGACACTCTATCTCTGCCCCGCATTCCCTAAGCGCGTCCACAAGCACTCCCATAGGGCGCTCATGCAGCCTCGCGGTGCCTCTCAGCTCCACCTCTACTCCATCCTGAACCGCGAAATACGCCGTCAGAAATCTCAGCGCCGCCCCCGAGGCACCGGCGTCTATCACACCGCCCCCCTGGGCGAGAGCCTTTTCAATCACTGCCGTGTCGTCACATTCGGCCACACACTCCCGGTTTCCGGCAACAGCGTCCTCTGTCAGCGCGTCCATTATCAGCGCCCGTGTCGACAGGCTCTTCGACAAAGGCAGCGTAACCACCGCGTCCTCGATCATCTCCTCTGGAGCAAATATCCTGTATCTCATCGTTGTCCGTACCCTTCCTCAAGGTTGTTTTATTTCAGCTCTGTGCCACCAGCTCCCTGCAGGCCTTCTCCAGCTTATCCATCGCCTCGAACAGCGATTTTCGCGGAGTCGCCACATTAACCCTCATGAAACCGTGCCCTTCTGGCCCGAACATCTCACCGTCATTCAGAGCCAGACCGGCATGGTTCACAACCAGGTCAACAAGCTCATCATGGCTAAGATTCAGACCGTTGAAATCCATCCACACAAGAAATGAAGCCTCAGGTCTTACCATCTTCACATCAGGCAGACGCTCGGCCAGATAACCCTCCAGAGCGTCGAGATTCCCCTCGATATATTCCACCACCTCGCCGAGCCACTCCTCTCCGTGAGTGTAGGCCGACTCCGCGCCTATTGTCGACACAAACGTCGTGGCGTTGAACTCATTCACCTCAAGCCAGTGGAAAAACGGATCTCTGATCTCAGGGTTCTTTATCACACACCACGAGCTCACCAGACCCGGAATATTGAACGTCTTCGAAGGTGCGCCGAAGGTTATCGACACAGCCGCCGCATCCTCCCCGCAGTCGGCAAACGGGAAATGCGTGCGTCCGCCCAGCATCAGGTCTCCGTGAATCTCGTCAGAGATAACAAGCACTCCATACTTCCGGCACAGGCGCCCTACCTCGGCCAACGTCTCGCGGCTCCACTGCAGGCCGATCGGGTTGTGCGGATTGCACACTATCATCATCTTCGGATGCTCCTCGGCGAAAATCCGCTCCAGCTCCTCCAGATTCATCTCATAATTGCTCCCCGTCCATCTCAGCGGATTGGTCACCAGCTCACGCTCGTTCCCCTCTATCACCATCTTGAACGGATGATACACCGGCGGCTGAATCACAATCTTGTCACCCTTGCAGGTAAAATAGTTTATCGCGAAAGCTATACCCTTCACAACACCCGGCACATACGTCAGTTCCTCTCTTTCCACCTTGAAACCGTGGCGGCGGTCAAGCCAGTCTATGATCGAGCTCCAGTAAGTGTCGGTCGGACGCGAATAACCGTAGATCGGATGAGATATCCTCTGCTGCAACGCCTCCGTAATGTCCGGACAAACCTTGAAGTCCATATCGGCTATCCACAGCGGCGTCAGGTCATCTTTGCCGAACAGCGCACGCAAATCGTCGATTTTCGTACATCCGCTGCCATGACGGTCAATCACTTCATCGAAATCATACTTTTTCATAATCTCTCCTGTTTGTCGGTTAATTGTTTACTGATTCTGAGGCGCCGCGCAGAACTCTTCTTCACTCTTCCAACGCGGTGATTCCACTTGCAAAGATAAGCCCTTTCCACCACATTTTGCACCCTTTAAAATCCTTTTTTCAAAAAAACTTGTTACCTTTGCCATAAACTCAAGAGGGGTGCCCCGTCAGGGCTGAGATCATACCCTTGGAACTTGAAGCGGTTAGTACCGCCGGAAGAACTTGATCCATTGCATAAGCCTGCATCTGGCGCGTTGCACATCCTCTGTTTAATTTCCAACATCATGACTGTCGAAATAAACAACAGACCCGTCGACGTAACGCCTCAATGCCACACCTTGGCCCTCCTCCTTGAAAAAGAAGGGTTCACAGGCATTGGCCAGGCCGTAGCCGTCAACAACCGCGTCATTCCGCGGGGCCAATGGAGCCAATATCAGATCAAGGAAGGCGACAAGATCATCATTATAAAGGCTGTGTGCGGTGGATAACGCAATGAGAACCATAGCCATCACAACCCCCGGTTTCTATCCCGGCGAGGCCGACGCCATAACACGCCACCTTCTCGACGGCGATTTCTGGCGCGTGCACATACGCAAGCCCGATGCCGATCCCGGCGCCCTGCGCGCCCTCATCGAAGAGATCCCCGCATCCTTACGTCCCCGCCTCACAATCCACTACAACCACGACATCGCCGGGGAATACGGCCTCGGAGGCATCCACCTAAGCCGGCGCGCCCCCCTCCCTCCACGTCAGTGGCAAGGCCTCGTCAGCCGCTCGCTTCACACCCTCTCCGAAGTCAGAACCCTCTCCGGTTGCCATTACGCATTCCTCTCACCCATCTTCCCCTCCATCTCCAAACCGGGCTACACCCCCTCCATACCACACGACGACATTACCGCTCTGCTCCGCTCCCGTTCCGACGGCTCGATCCCGGTCTTCGCTCTCGGAGGCGTGACACCTGAATCCCTGCCACAGCTCGCGGCCATGGGATTCGGCGGCGCGGCCATGCTCGGCGCGGCATGGCGACCCTGCGTCAGTCCGTCCCGCTTCCGGCTCCAGTTCATAACCCACGCCACGCCGCGCTACACCGTGACACAGGGAGCACGCATGGCCCTCGAAGGGGGATGCCGCTGGATTCAGCTCCGAATGAAAGATGCCACACAGGCCGACCTCCTTCTGGCCGGACGCGAGATAGCCGCCATGTGCCGCGATTTCAAAGCCACATTCATCATCGACGACCACGTGGAACTCGTTCACACTCTCGGAGCCGACGGCGTTCACCTCGGACTGACCGACATGCCCGTCCCTGAGGCGAGAACACTCCTCGGCCCCGGGAAAATAATCGGAGCCACAGCCAACACCCTGCAACACATGGTCTCGGCCGCCGATGCCGGAGCCGATTATATCGGCCTCGGCCCTTTCCGCTTCACCCGGACAAAAACCAACCTCTCCCCCATCCTCGGCCTGCAAGGCTACAGCGACCTGATCACACGCTTCGGCGCCCGTCTGCCGGTTGTGGCCATAGGGGGCATAACTCCCTCCGACATCCCCACCCTCCTGCCCACCGGAATCAGCGGAGTGGCGGTTTCATCAGCCATCCTTTCAGATCCCGACCCGGCGGCACTAACGGCCACTCTCCTCAATTCACTCTCACACATAACATCACCCACCACATGTTGACCATAGGAAACAAAACATTCTCATCACGCCTGTTCGTAGGCACCGGAAAATTCCGCAGCAACACCGTCATGTCACAGGCCATCGAGGCATCCGGCTCTCAGCTCGTAACCGTAGCTATGAAACGGATCGACATGGACAACCGCCACGACGACATGCTTGAACACATCATGCTCCCGGGCGTAAACCTCCTCCCCAACACCTCCGGCGTGCGCAATGCCGCCGAAGCAGTCCTCGCCGCGCAGCTCGCCCGCGAGGCCTTCCAGACCGACTTCATCAAACTCGAGATCCACCCCGACCCCAAATATCTCCTCCCCGATCCCGTCGAGACCCTCCTGGCAACCGAACAGCTTGCAGCCATGGGCTTCATCGTCATGCCCTACATCCAGGCCGATCCCGTGCTCTGCAAACGGCTTGAAGAGGCCGGAGCCGCCACTGTAATGCCCCTTGCCGCCCCGATAGGCACAAACCGGGGCCTCGTCACACGCGAACTCCTCAAAATAATCATCGAGCAAAGCCGCGTCCCGGTGGTGGTCGATGCCGGCCTTGGAGCCCCCTCTCATGCCGCCGAAGCCATGGAACTCGGAGCCGACGCCGTGCTGGTCAACACAGCCATTGCCGTTGCTGCCGATCCCGTGCGCATGGCTCGCGCGTTCGCCGACGCCACACATGCCGGCCGCGAGGCATACCTCGCCGGACTCGGTGCCGTTTCCTCCTGCGCCGAAGCCTCTTCACCCCTCACATCTTTCCTAACCGACTGATAACCACCGAAATGTTCTCCGAATACCTGAAAACCCATTACGACTGGGACGAGACAACCCGTCAGATCATGGCCATGACCCCGGCCGACGTCGAGCGTGCCCTCTCTCGCACAACGCTAACCGACACCGACTTCATGGCCCTCATCTCACCCGCCGCTGCCCCTTATCTCGAAATCATGGCCCGGCGCAGCCGCGAGATAACCGAAAAACGGTTCGGCAAAACCATCTCCCTCTTCATCCCTCTCTACATCACCAATTACTGCACCACCTCGTGTGTTTATTGCGGCTTCAACCGCCCCAACAAATTCCCGCGCATAATCCTCA
>CAMWTV010000104.1 GCA_947177215.1 uncultured Muribaculaceae bacterium | reverse complement strand
CTATGGTTGTGGGTGCCGGATTTTTCTTCACCTCTTGCAACAATGCTGAACCGGAAATTGATGACCGTGATGCCCATATCGAAGTTTCGCTCTCAGTGGGAGGGCAGTTCGCTTTTGGTGAAAGTGGCTTCGTTTCTGACAATAAATTTGTCGGGGATGTTGTTGACAACCTTACTTTGAGTGTTGGAAACTACGGATTCCGTGCAGATCATGTGGGTTCATGTGTTGTAAAGAATTCAAACCGCGAATATCATTTTGTTGTCACTTCTTCAAATCAGGCAATTGACCCGGTTCTTGACTGGGGTATTTCTCAGGATGAGCTTATTGAAGTTCTTGGAGAAGCTTCTTGTGAAAAGAATGGCAACGATGTAGTGTTTACGCCTACATCATCTAAACCTGTGCCAGAATATGTATATACGTTCGATAATGACAAGCTCCAGAAGCTGTCGTTGAACTATATTTATGACGGAACGAATCCGATTCAGGTTATTCAGGATTATATGACGGAACGTTATATCGAGACTACTAAAGTTGAAGATGAAGTTACAACCTCGATATACTACAATGCGCTGACTATTGATGCAGCCACAGTGATTGCAACTTCAGTGGAAGAAGAGCTTGAAGGAGAGATTCCGGGCTCAACTGAAAACTCGTTGAAGATAACTTTCTATTCAGCTGCTGCATATAAAGCGCTTTGAATGAGATAGTGCTGAGGGAGGCTGTTTTCCCGGCATGCTTAAAGAATAATCATCCGGCAGTGGTGCATTTACTGCCGGATGATTATTTTTTGATTCATGATGTTATAGCTGATATTGTATCGGCGGGGATAAATCGTAATAAAATTTAAAAAAAGCGGAAGAGGGGAGGATTTGGGGCAATTTTGTGTTAATTTTGCAAACATAGCTAAGACGAACGGATTCAGCGGTAGAATGGCAAACGAATTACCACAGGAAAATGAACAGCTGATTGAGAGATTGAGGCAGCCTGAAAACTGCCGCAAGGCTTTCAATGAAGTTGTGCGCCTTTATTCGGAGCCGCTTTACTGGCAGATAAGACGCATGGTAGAGAACCATGATGATGCGTCAGATATTCTTCAGAATACATTTCTGAAGGCATGGCAGTCGATAGAGAATTTCCGTGGCGATGCCAAATTGTCGACATGGCTTTACCGGATCGCACTTAACGAAAGCATAACATTTCTCGGGAGAGAGCGCAAGCGGCTTAATCTTAGCCTGGATGATGAGGCATTGCATCTGGCCTCGCAGATCGAGGCCGATGAATGGGTTGATGGCGACGAGCTTGCGAAAGAGTTAAGAAAAGCGATAGCCACATTGCCCGAGAAGCAGCGTCTGGTGTTCAATATGAAGTATTTCGATGATTTGAAATATGAGCAGATGTCAGAGATTCTGGGCACATCGGTAGGTGCGCTGAAAGCCTCGTATCATCTTGCGGTCAAGAAAATAGAGAAGTTTTTTGACGGAAAGAAGTGACAGTGGCCACCGGTGGCGTTAATCTGAATATATTGTGGATGGAGGAATTGGGAAATCTAAAAATTTCATGAGGGGAGTTAAACCTTTGACGAAAGAACCCGTCTCATAAAATGAGCGGGCTCAACATAGGGAGACGCAAAGCAATAGAAACCGACTTCAATAGAGATTAATAGCAACGATATGAAAACCGATAATGATATTCTTGGCCGCATCGGGAGACGGGACGGGATGACTGTTCCGGACGGTTTTTTCGATGATTTCGCCAGCCGCATGGAGGCTTCGTTGCCATATAGGGCGGAGGCTGAAGAGACGATGAGGGTCATATCCCGTCGGTCGGTATGGAATCGTGTCAGGCCTTATGTGTATATGGCCGCTATGTTTGCCGGTATCTGGTGTATGCTAAAGATGTTCACTATGATGGCTCCCGGAAATGTGGATCTGTCGATCGAGAACAATCCGATGCTTACAGAGGCTTTGAGTGATGATAATTTTGTTTATGATTACATTGTCAACGATATAAACGAACGGGAGATTCTTGACGAGATGTTTGACGACAGCATTTCTGTAGACGAGATGATTCCGGCTGATGAACTTAACGATTTCGAGCCTTTTGCTGCGGAATCACCGGCAGACAACGTTGACGACATGTAAAGCCAAATCGAATCTAACCAACGAGAGATGAAACGTTTATTTCTGATATTGACATTGACGGCAGCAATGATCTGCGGGGGGATCGATGCCTTTGGGCAGGAGCGTCCAGACCGTGGCCAGTGGCTTGACCAGATTCGCCAGTACAAACGCACCTATTTCACAAAAGAACTTAATCTGACCAAAGAGCAGCAACAGAAATTTTTTCCGTTATATGAGGAGATGTCAGACCAGACAACCCGAATAGAAGAGGAAACGAGGATTATGGAG
This sequence comes from uncultured Muribaculaceae bacterium, assembly GCA_947177215.1. Classification (GTDB taxonomy): domain Bacteria; phylum Bacteroidota; class Bacteroidia; order Bacteroidales; family Muribaculaceae; genus UBA7173. Next base: position 5,101 of record CAMWTV010000104.1, on the reverse strand, counting down.
CGTAGAATCTCAGAGTCGGAAGATGCGTCGGATCTGGAATATGAAAAGGGTGCAGAGGCTCTTTTTGACATGAAGCTTAAACAAGCCGAGGTTGAAAAAAGTTATATGGAAAAGTTTCGCGCGATTCTATCGGCTAAACAGCTCTTCGAGCTAAAGGGCGCTGAGCGCAGTTTTGCCCGCGATATGATGCGTCAGCACAACCGTCTGCGCACCGCGAAGAATGTTGAAATAAAATAATCTGACAGCGGGAATGCCGATATGTCAGTTTCCGAAGGCTCAAAATAAAAATAAGACAATATTTTCAAATCAAGAATCATGGGCAATAAGGGGTCGTTCTCTTGTTGCCCATTTCTTTAAATCAGCAGGTTATGAAACGTTTAGTCATAGTGTTGTTTGCTATCGCATCGTTAATTTCTGTAATGGCTCAGACAGGGAAAAAAGCATCAGGAAGCCAGACTCCTGATTTCGCATATCCGGAGAAGGTGGCCTCGACCGCGTTGAAAGACCTGAAGGCCGCTCTTAGAGGCGATGACGGAGCTGCCGTTGTCAATGCCGTTGTCAGGCTCGGGCTGGCCAAATCGGCGGTCTCGTCAGATTCGATAAAGCCTGTGCTTGCCAGGATTGACAAAGTGGCATCGGAAAGCGGTGAGCCTGCTGTGAAGGCGCTTCTTTATCTGCTGCAGGCAGATGTATATACTTCGATCTATTTGCATGATTCGTATAAAATAAACCGACGCGCCACGGTGGCCAATATGGCCGGCGACGATTATGATCTGTGGAGCAAAGACCAGTTCTTGTCGAAAATAAGCGCATTGACCGATAGCGCTCTCGCTTACAGAGAGGAACTGGCAGCAATTCCGCTGACCGCCTACAAAGGTGTTGTGGACTATGACCGCAGCGCCCTGACGTTTTATCCTACGTTATATGATTTTGCCGCCTACCGCGCTATCGACTATCTGGGATATTTCAATACATCGGCTCCGGTGCTGAACAGGGCGTTGCTCGAGAATCTGTGGAACGAGAGCCTGTATCCCGATGTCAATAAATCGGTCGATGGTAGAATCCTTGCGATATACCGGTCGTTGGTCGAGGGGCGTGAGGATAGCGCTCCCGGTGTAATGGCTTTAAAGAATCAGATAGCATATGTTCTTCCAAGGGTTTTCTATGCTCCTGGAGCTGTTTCCGGTGCCCGCTCAATTGAATATGACTCTGACTACGGGATAGGTGACAGTATGGCGTATGATGCGTATATGAGGGCATACGAAAGGTGTGAGAACAGCGCTTATGCCATAGAGTTGCTCATGCCATTGGCTGATAACCGGCTTTCATGCAAAGAAGAGAAAAAACTTTATGGCATAGCCTGCGATTTCGCGAAATCGAACAGTTCTTATTTCAATATAAACGCGGTCAAAAATCTGATCAGAAGGCTGTCGGCGAAAAAGGCAAGTGCGGCGGTGCCGGTTCAGGCTGCCAAGGGTGTGCCTTTCAAAATCCGTCTCAAGGCTGCCAATGTAGGTAAAGTGACCCTAAAAGTCTATGATGTCACGGCAAGCGCTACACAAAACCGGGATAACGGATATTATAACGGTGCGTATTATGAACTGCCGGCATCGCTGCCGGTGCCGAGGCAGACGGTTGAAGTCGAGCTGCCGGGGGAAGTGCCGTTCAGGTGCGACACGGTGGTGGAACTGACGCTCGCCGACTATGGCGTTTATGTGGTGGTTCCCGATTTCGCCGATGCTAAACTCCGTGAAACGAACTATCCGTTTGTTGCCTGCTCGGATCTGTCGGCAGGTCTGGTGGGCGGAGCAAACCGGATGGAAGCAGTGGCAGTTGATCCTATGACGGGAGCGCCTCAGGCCGGAGTAGGTCTGCGTTTTCAGCCGTGGAGCCGCAAGGTTGCGGTAAAGACCCTTCCCGGCTTGACAGATTCGGCCGGTATTGTTGACATAAAAGAGAGCACCCGTGGAAATATCACTCCGGTGAGAGGTGGTGACAGATATGCTCCGTCGTTTTATTTCAGACCCTTTTCGGCATGGAATCATTCGGAGAGGCTGAGAGGAGCGATTTTCACCGATCTCGGGCTATATCATTTCGGAGACAGTGTGAGATTCAGTGTGGTGGCTTATACGGAAAGCGGCAACAGCCACGCTCCAGCCTCTTCGCGTGAGGTGACAGTGGAGTTGCGCGATGCAAATTTTCAGGCTGTCGACACACTGAAACTCGTGACAGACGAATGGGGGAGGGGCGAAGGACGGTTTGTGTTGCCGTCGGATGGCCTGTCGGGAAACTTTGCGCTCAGAATGATTGTTGGCGATGATTTCATTGAGGCGCATAGCTTTATGGTGAGCGACTATAAACTGCCTACATTCATGGTTAGCGCCGATCGAATAACGCGCCCGGCGGTTGTAGGTGACGATGCTGTAATAGGGGGTAACGCCAGTACGTTCGCAGGCTTTCCGGTTGCCGACGCTCAGGTCAGGCTTCAGCTTAAAGTTCGTTCGGGAATGTGGATATGGGCCACAACGTCGCCGGTGTTTTATGAGGCGGAAGCCACGACCGATGAAAAGGGTGATTTCAGCATTACCATTCCCGGTGAGGTGATGCTTGCCGGCCCATGCCCTGCGGGAAGCTATATAGCTACAGTCTCGGTGTCGTCGGCTGATGGCGAGACGCATGAGACCACCGCAGGCTTCAACCTCGGCAAACCGCTTACGTTGAATGTGAATATTCCGGATGTGTTTGTTGCCGACGGCAAGAGCACGGCTTATGTGGAGGTGAGGAATTATGATGGCGCAAGAGAGGAAACAGACCTCAGCTATACGGTCAAGGCGATAGAAAGGCCTCTGTATGGCGGTGGAGCAGAAACGCGCCGGGAGGTGGCGTCAGGCATATGCCGTCCGGGCGATGTTACCCGTCTGCTTTCGGATCTTCCGTCAGGGGAGTATGAGATTGTGTTCGCAACGTCTGACAAGTCGCTTGCGGAAGAGGTCTCTGTTGGGCCGGTTGTGGTTTACCGCCTTGCAGATGAATCGTCGCCGGTAAACAGGCTGCTCTGGATTCCGACATCTGTCATAACGGCCGATGAGTCGGGTGATGCGGAGATAGTGTTCGCCACCGCGGTAGATTCGCCGCATATGTTTATGGCAGTTTCAGACTGCAACGGCAACATGATCGAGAGCCGTTGGCTTGATGTGCGCAAGGGGATGAACCGTGTCAGGCTGGCTATGCCCGGGGATGCGAGTTCGATAAGGGTTTATTTACGCCTTATGAGCCATATGGAGGCCGCATCGGCAGCTGTTACTGTAAATTCATACAGATCGCAGAGATCCATAATCCTGACTACTTCGACATTCCGCGACAAGGTGCGTCCCGGCGACCGGGAGACTGTGACCCTGAAAGTGAGTGGCCTCAACGGGGCTGAGACCAGTTGCGCTGTGATGATTGACATGAGCAACAAGGCAATCGAATTGCTTGCGCCGAATAAGCTGACGCTAATCCCCCAGACCTACGGAGGTCAGTATCTTATGCTTGAAGGTTGGAACGACGGCACATTGAATTTCAGCCTCTATGGCGCATGGCGCGTTCTGAAAGAGGCGCAGGTGGCGCAGCCGAGGTTCAATCTTTATGGCCGCAGCTTTGTTCCGGAAGTCATGTTCAGCACCTCAAGAGTGTATAACTCCGCGATGAAAATCCGTGGGGCGTCAGTCACCATGGGCGCCGGAACAGATGATCTAAATGTTGTCAGGGAACATAAAATGGAAGTTGCTGTTGCTGAAGAATCGGCTGATGCGGCAATGGAGATGGACGAAGCCATGGCCGGGGCACCGGACGGGGGTGGAACTGCCGAGAACGGCACTGAAGTAGAATATAGACCTTCGGAACTGCCACTGGCGTTTTTCCGTCCGATGCTGACAACAGGTGCCGACGGATCGCTTGAGATTAGCTATACGGTGCCGGATGCCAATACTACATGGGTTTTGCAATCGCTGGCCTATAACCGCGAAATGCAGACGGCTTCGGATAAAGTAGAGATAGTGGCCTCAAAACCTGTGATGGTGTCGGTCAATGCTCCCCGATTCATGCGTTGCGGCGACAAGGTGGTGCTGAAAGCTTCGGTAATGAATGCACTGGACGAGAGCGTCGAAGCGCATACTGTAAGCGAGATTCTTGATGCGATTAGCGGGAAGGTAATTGCAACCACAGAGAGCACTGACAGCATAGATGCCATGGGGCGCAAGGTTGTGGAGATGAGTTTCGCGGCTCCGGCAGATATGCAGGGGGTGATTTTCAGAGTGCGTTCAAGCGCGGGAACCTTTACCGACGGCGAACAGACGTTTATGCCCGTTCTTCCTTCCGAACAGAATGTGACAGAGTCGGAAATTTTCTATATCGCTCCCGACGAATCCCGTTTCAGTCTGGATATCGCTCCTGCGGGTGACGGACGCACGTATCTGAATTTTACCGAGAATCCGGCATGGCAGGTTGTGTCGGCATTGCCCGGATTGCGCGAAAGTCAGATCAACTCGTCGCTCGACGCGGCTGCGGCGCTGTTCTCGGCTGCGGTAGCCGACGGGCTGATGAAAGGAAATCCGGAGATAGCCAGGACTATCAGAAGGTGGAGCGGGAATCCGGCAGACGGCGCTCTGCATTCGCAGCTCGAAAAGAACGAGGAACTGAAGCAGATTCTTCTCAGTTCGACTCCATGGGTGAGTGACGCTCTGAGTCAGACCGAGCGGATGCAACGGCTTGTGCTGTTGCTCGACAGCCACAACACGGCCGCGGTCATATCGAAGGCGATAGCAGATCTTGAAAGGAGGTTCGACAGCAATGGCGGATGGTTCTGGACGAAAGATTATCCCGAGGCATCGGAGTGGTGCACACACCAGATTCTCGATATGCTGGGCGATCTTAACCGGATGGGGTGGCTCCCTTCAGACGGGCGGCTCCGGTCGATGATGGAGAAGAGCGTGAAGTGGCTTGACGCAACAACGGCCAAGGAGTATTCCAAGTATCCGAAAGCAGATTATTCGTCTTACTGTTATACGCGGATGAAATTTCCGGATATAAAGCAGTCGACAGCGGCGGCACGAGTTACATC
>CAMWTV010000103.1 GCA_947177215.1 uncultured Muribaculaceae bacterium | reverse complement strand
CCATAAACCTCATCGGTCGAAATATGATAGAACAGTTTTCCATCATATTTTTCCGGACGGCTATCCCAATATTCCTTAGCCGCCTGCAGCAAAGCCAAAGTTCCCATAACATTCGTACGTGCGAACGTAAACGGATCTTTAATCGAACGGTCAACATGGCTCTCGGCCGCAAGATGGATTATACCATCAATTTCATATTCGGCAATTATACGTCGCATCTCATCAAGATCTGCGATATCTGCCCGTACAAACGTATAATTGGATCTATCTTCAATATCCTTCAGATTAGCGAGGTTGCCTGCATATGTCAGTTTGTCAAGATTGACAATATTATATTCCGGATATTTGTTGACAAACAACCGCACGACATGTGAGCCTATGAACCCGGCACCACCGGTGATAAGTATATTACGCTTCATTTGTTTTGATATTTTTAATACATTTTCTGAGCGAGTCTGTCCAATATGGCACATTCGCGTTAAACGTAGTTTTAAACTTTGTCTTATCCAGAACCGAATAAGACGGACGAACAACCTTTGAAGGGAACTCCGCCGAATGGCAAGGTTTTACATCACAGCCGGAATTCCCGGCAATCTCAGCAATCATTTTTGTAAAATCAAACCACGAGCATACGCCCTCGTTTGAATAATGATACATTCCTTCGTTCCCTTCAAATTTTCGAGACTCCACAATACCCACAATCGCATCTGCCAGATCATGGGCATATGTAGGCGTTCCCGCCTGGTCAAAAACAACGTTAAGTTCCGTTCTGGCAGCCGTAAGGTCAAGCATGGTCTTGACAAAATTCTTCCCGTACTCTGAATATAGCCATGCAGTTCGGAAAATCAACGCTTTCGCACCCGATGCCTCGATCTGCTGTTCGCCATGGAGTTTAGTCAAGCCATAAACACCTGTCGGATTAACCGGCTCATCCTCGTTTCGCGGGGTATTCCCGGCATTGCCGCCAAACACATAATCAGTGGAAACATGAATCAAAGTGCCATCACAAGCCTTCACGGCATCGGCCAGATTTCGCACTGCGGTTGAATTCAGAATCTCAGCAAACTCCGGATCATCCTCCGCCTTATCTACATTCGTATAGGCCGCACAGTTTATAACCACCTTAACATCATTCTTCTTTATCATTTCGGCAACCTTGACAGAATCGGTTATGTCAAGTTCTGCCACATCTGTAAAGATATAGTTGTCTTTAGAATTCCCTGAGGCATTACGGATACAGTTTCCAAGCTGACCGTTTGCGCCTGTCACAAGTATATTCATAAAAATGTCTGGAATTTGTTTTAAATTATCCGATAGAAACCGTCAGGCAACCTTATAAACATAAAATTGTCTAACGCTCAATCGACTTCACAACTCCCCCATCACAAAAGGAGAATCAAAATCCTTCAGCAGCGGATGATTCTTATCTTTTTCCGAAAGAATCGCCTCATTAAGGTCAAGCCTCCAGTCAATCTCCAACGACGGGTCTACAATCGAGATCCCGCCGTCTGCCTCCGGATGGTAATAGTTGTCACACTTGTATTGGAACACCGCCATGTCGGAGAGAACGGCAAAACCATGCGCAAATCCCCTCGGAATAAAAAACTGGCGATGATTGTGCTCTGTCAGCAGACAGCTAACATGCCTGCCATATGTCGGAGAACCCTTTCGAATATCTACAGCAACATCCAGGACTGACCCCCGCACACAACGTACAAGCTTGGCCTGTGCGTAAGGCGGACGCTGAAAATGCAACCCACGCATCACTCCTCGCGATGAACACGATTCATTGTCCTGAACAAAATCCACCTTACCTACAACATCTTCAAAAACTTTTCTGCTGTAACTCTCGAAAAAATATCCACGGGCATCTGTAAACACACGCGGTTCCAGAATCACAATTCCATCGATGTCTGTTTTCAACACTTCCATATCAATCAAGATTTTTGTTTCCCGTACGGTCAATTTCCTCCACAACCTTCATCAGATATTGCCCATACTGATTCTTAAGCATCGGCTTGGCAACCTCTATCATTCTCTCTTTCGAAATCCATCCCTGACGATAAGCAATTCCTTCCAGACAGGCAATTTTGAGTCCCTGACGCTTCTCAAGAACCTCCACATAAATCGAAGCTTCCGCAAGCGAGTCATGAGTGCCGGTATCCAGCCATGCAAACCCTCTTGGCAATGTCTGCACCTTCAGTTCGCCATCCTTCAGAAACTCCTGATTCACGGTCGTTATCTCCAGCTCTCCGCGGGCCGAAGGTTTGATCTGACTTGCAACATCCACAACTTTGTTAGGATAGAAATACAATCCCACCACAGCATAATTGCTTTTAGGATGTTCAGGCTTCTCCTCGATCGACAAACAATTGCCATCATTGTCAAACTCCGCCACTCCATACCGTTCCGGATCATCAACCCAATATCCGAACACCGTAGCCTTACCTTCGCCGGCAGTCTTGACAGCATCCTTGAGCACTCCGGAGAAACCGGCGCCATGGAAAATGTTGTCGCCCAGAACAAGACATACCGAATCATCTCCGATAAAATCCTTGCCGATAATAAACGCCTGTGCCAGACCATCCGGAGAGGGCTGTTCCGCATATGTAAACTTAACCCCATAATCAGATCCGTCACCGAGCAGCCGTTTGAATCCAGGCAAATCCTGTGGTGTCGATATAATCAGAATATCCCTGATTCCGGCAAGCATAAGTGTTGAAATCGGATAATAAACCATTGGTTTGTCAAACACTGGAAGCATCTGTTTAGACACCCCCTTGGTAATCGGATAAAGCCTCGTACCCGATCCTCCAGCTAAAACGATTCCTTTCATATATCTAATCTGATTAATTTATACATAACCGTCCCAACCAAAACCAGCATACAAATATACGTTAAAAGACCGATGTTCCAACATATTCCCCGCCACCATTAACACAAAACATAGAATCATCCGAATTTTGCAATATATCGAGGTCAGCACACAACAACCTGCTCATTGCAACAATGTCAGGACATATCGGACAAAGCCTCAGCATAAAGCCCGACAATAGCTCTTGCCTTGGCATCCCATGTAAGCGATTCCCTATGCTTGAGAATACTTCCTGTGATATCATCAAGAATATTCCTGTTCTCCGCGACCTTGTCAATTTGAGCAGCAAAATCTTTAACAGCTCTGTCCGGATCTGAGATTTCTACCGTTATTCCCGCAAAATCTTCAACTATCGGGCCAAAACCACACGTATTAAAACACAGAACAGGCAGCCCCACAGAAATCGCCTCAAGCACAACCGTAGATGTTGCCTCCATTATTGAGGTGAAAAACAACATATCAGCTTCGGCCATCATTCTCGGAATATTTTCATGCGCGACATTGCCATGCCAGAAACATTTATGCTGTATGCCATATCTTTCCGCAATCGAGCGCATCTCTGCGACCGTAGAATCATTCCCACTTCCGCAAATATGCAGTTCGACATCTTTAAATCTGGCCTCATGCACAGCTCTTAATGCGACAGGCAGCTGCTTTCTGAAATCAAATTTTCCAACCCACAATAATTTCAACGGAGATCTTTGATTTTTCGCGATCTTTCTTTCTACCGAATCAATCGTTACACCGGTCTCATTAATCAAAACACTCTTTTTGTTGTATATCTCTGAAAACACATCTTTCACGCCTTTTACAGCCGAGACAAGAACTGAAGATCTGAAAATTGCACTCTTAACCCTCCGAGAGTGCATATATTGAAATCGGTTAATAGCATTTTTCAGTCGGTTGAACAGCCTCTGTTTCAAAGGTGCTCCTTGAAGAAATGACATAGGCATAAGCTCCATTCCGCCCACAGGCCCCCAGACAAACGGGATACTGTTTATCTTCCACAAATAGCCCGGCTCCCTGAATCCGATCATATTGAGCTGATGTATAATACTGATCGTTTTATCCGCACAGATTTCGCAGGCCTTATTCAGAGCCCTGCGTTGCCAACGCTCATAATACCAATAAAATCGCCAGTCGCCTTGATTCCAGCACATCCTGCGCACTTTCTCCGAGACAGGTAAATAATGGAACTTTATATTCTCTTTTTGAGGAAGCTTGAGCAAAGCCGCCTCTATCTCATCCTTCCACTCACCCTCTGTAATAACATCGACATGACAATATTTTGCGATATTTATCACCCAATTCCATCCCATACCCTGTTCACTGCCCCAGTTCGGAGAAACGGCATAGGCATTTATAAGCACATTAAGATTTCTGTTAACCCCATTCATTCGCAGAGATATTTAAACGATGAGCAACTTTCAGAAGCAGATATAACACTCTGTACAAGCGCTTTTTAAGCAGCCAGACTGGCAAAGCCCTCTTGGCACCCCAATAATTAATTGATATGCAACAGCTTGCCGCATCAACATCAACTTCATCCCGATTCGACTAATGCACGCCTTTGATGCACTGATATCTGGAACAGTAGCTGTCGATAATCTGCCGCGTTGAATCTGATGACCCGTCATTCACCAGAATAATTTCTTTTTCCTCATAATCGGTAGCCAACAACGACTCAACGCTACGCTTAAGAAAGCGTTCCATGTTGTAACATGGTACTATTACTGATACTAAAGGGTTTTCCATCATGTCAAAGAAATATATATACTCGATAAACGGTCGGCAATTGTATCCTTGTCGAATACCCTGCCGGCAAACACAACAGAGGCACGCTGAATCTTGTCATACAACTCCTTATCATCGATCAGCCTTTCCAGGCAGTGCGCAAGAGCGTTTATATTCCCCGGCTCAAACAGCATCAGGTTTTCTCCGTCAACAGCAACATCAGGGATACCGCCCACAGGAGTAGTCACCACAGGAAGATGATAGGCCCAGGCGTCAAGAACTCCCATAGGGAAACCTTCGGAATAACTCGGCAGACAGTAGACAGACGCATGACGGAAAGCATCATCTTTTTCCTTGCCGTTAACCCACCCAAGAAAATCGACCTGACCATCAATGCCGAATTCAAGAGCTAAAGCCTTGCCCCGGTCAATCTCGCCATTGCCGGCAAGTTTCAACCGCCAATCAGGATATTTATGAGCAATCGCAGCAAACGCCTTTATCAAATCATCATAACCCTTTCGATGGGTCAGTGTACCTGCAAAAAGAATATTCTTTTCCCGTTCTTTAAGGGCGGAAGGCCTCACCATAGGGCATGGATTATATAGCACTTCCATTTTATTTTCCGGTAAGTGGAAAGCATTTATAGCCTCTTGTTTCCACGTATTTGACAGAAGAATTACCTTGTCTGCATGAGAAAAGGAATATTCATATAACTGTCGGTACTTGCCTCCTATAGAAAATTCCGGGCCAGATGAATGAAGGTGTACAATAAGCTTCTTGCCAAACAGCTTGGTTAGACGAGCAAATATACGTTTTCGTTTCTCTGTGCCATAGTCGGCCGTGTGGATATGCACAATATCATAGAACGGCACACGCACCAGGAAATCAGCCATTCCCGTTACGAAATAAAGCACCTTCCTCCACGCCGGACCGTCTCGGTGAGTCTGCACCCAGTGGCAATGAAACTTCTTCCATTGCTCACCCGATTCGTGAGCCTTGATCACCGAAGTAATACCTCCTCGGGTCTTGCGCGAGGTAGCAACAACAAGCACCTTTGTCATTATATCGTATTTAATCCAATAAGTAACCGGTTAATATCGATTCCGACACCGGCGATATCACACATGTTTATTTCTTAGATAAGAGAGTCATCGTTTAAATCTGCCGATGAGCAAAATCGGCAGATACAGTCTGTTTAGAATCAGAAATTGGAACAATCTATGCGACAGCACCATTTCCTTTACCGGATAATCACGCCTGAAATCAGGCCACACGCTGTCATTACATATCTGTTTTATAAGCGTACGCTTATCCGAAAGCGGTAGATCTGACACACAGATCTGGCAAAGCGCAACACGTGTATAACCTGACAGCAGGCGATAACAACGCGTCTTGAACTCAGGGCACTCGAATTTATAGCGTGAGAGAAGCTGAAAAAAAACAGTTTTGATCTTTTCAAAACGGTCTTTTCTTATAACACGGCTCAACGATGCCGTGTTAATAAAATAATTGTAGAACGTCTGTGGAACCTCAACCACAGTTTTCGCACAAGAAAGACAATCAAGATTAAACAGCAGGTCTTCAGTTATAAACTCTCGCTCGCTTTCAAATCTTATATTATTCTCAACCAAAAAAGCCCTGCGATACAGCACAATCTTCGCTGACATCGGCACCCTGCGTTCAACCCCGACCGATGGCGACGATGCAATCATATCCATTGCAAACATTTCCACCTCCTTGCGGGCCGTATAAACTTTCAGTTCGTCGGCTTCCGACATCGGAGTCTCAATTCCGTTCTGGTCAACCTGACGGATACCTGTAAACACCATATCAGCGCCATATTTCGCCGCCATGTCGCACATCACTCCATACATTGATTCATCAACCCAGTCGTCAGAGTCACAAAATGCGATATATTCTCCGGTAGCCACTTCAATTCCACTGTTACACGCCATTCCGAGGCCGCCGTTTTTCTTATGAACCACCTTGACCCGGGAATCAGCTCCGGCATATTCATCGCATAATGCAGGTGAATTGTCTGGACTGCCGTCATCTACCAGAATAATCTCTATCTCATGCAATGTCTGATTTTGAAGAGATTGCACACAACGGCCGAGATATTTCTCGACATTATACACCGGTACTACAACAGAAATCTTAGGCTTCATTTTTATATGGTTTGCCAAAAGCTATTAATGAAATATATGGTATTTTTTTCAAGACGACTGAAAAGATTATACACGACATGCAGATAACCGCCACAACACCTCCGACAACAACCAGCTCCGGAAAGCTATGCGATTTTGAGGTCATGGAAATTTCCGTAAAATAACGGCCTATAGTTTCCGGCAGCGGGAACAAGAAAAAATAATGTAAGAAATATATCTCCAGAGTGTATTTCCCTAAAAATACAAGACCTCGTTTAATCGCAGACAAGCCCCCTATATTTGGTGCATCCTTGTAAAGGCCTCTGACCACATACACCACCAGACACACGCATGACATATTCACAATCAACGACGGGATTGGAATAACATTCCGAAGCGACACAATCGCAAGCATCAACACAAGCGCTACCCCCCCCCACATCAATAACAGCCTGCAAAGCAGTGATTTGCAGACACCCGCTGCATAACCGCAAGCAAAAAACACAAAATAATATGACAGATTTCCCAGGCACAAGGCATTATCCAGACCAGCCGGATAGATTCCATATTTGTGGCAGCCAAGAAGCACAACCGAAACCAAAGCCAACATCAATATTCTGATTTTAACATTGACACCCGACAATGCCGATACAATGTAGTATATCACATACATTTCAAACAGCACGAATGTAAACCAATAACCATATTTCGCGCCGTCGAGCAGAAACGATGTCACGCTTATATCGTGAGTAAGAGCATACACAGCCCCTACCACAAACGCGGGTAACAACAATTGCATGAATTTCTTTC
>CAMWTV010000102.1 GCA_947177215.1 uncultured Muribaculaceae bacterium | reverse complement strand
ATCTATCTCTGACATGCGTTACGACGCTCTGGCTGTGAACGGCCCGATTGCCGACGGTGTTTCAGACAAGTTCCTCGGAGTGCCTGCCGGTCTGCCCAACTTCTTTGCCGTGCAGAACCTTTCGTCGCAGCATCTGACCCAGCTCCAGACCGGATGGCACGAACAGACCCAGAGCCTCTATGCTTCGGCCGACGTAGGTTTCAAAAACACTTATTATCTCACTCTGACAGGGCGTAATGACTGGCCTTCGCAGCTGGCAGGCCCCAACAGCCACAACTCATCGTTCTTCTACCCGTCGGTAGGTCTGTCGGTGCTTATGAACAACCTGTTGCCGCAGATTCCTCAGAACATATTGCAGCTGTGGAAGATCCGCGCATCGTATGCGTCGGTGGGATCGGCATTCAGCCGTTACATCGCCAACCCGCGTTATGCCTGGGATGCAAGCACAAACTCATGGAGTGTGCTGACACAGTATCCTATGTATGACCTCAAGCCTGAGCGTACGAACTCGTTCGAGGTAGGTATGAATTTCCGTTTCATCAACGACATCTCGTTTGACGCAACGTTCTATCATGCCGATACCAAAAACCAGACCTTCAACCCTGAACTGCCTGTGAACCAGTATTCGAAAATTTTCATCCAGACCGGTTCGGTGCGTAACTGGGGTATGGAGTTCGCGCTGAATTACAGCCACACATGGGGCGATTTCACCTGGGACAGCGGCCTGACTTATTCGTTCAACCGCAACAAAGTGACCGAGCTGGCCGACAATGCCATCAACCCTGTAACCGGCGAGCGGTTCTCGATGGATGTTCTTGACATGGGCGGTCTCGGATCGACACGCTTCCTTCTGAAGAAGGGTGGCACTATGGGCGACATCTATTCGACCATCGATCTGGTGCGCGACGCCAACGGCGCCATCTATGTCGACGAGACTCAGGCTGTAGCCACATCGGCCATTCAGGACAAAGAGAACTACATAAAGCTCGGGTCGGTGCTTCCGGCAGGAAACCTTGCATGGAACAACTCCTTCCGCTGGAAGAACCTCGGCGCAAGCTTCATGCTCAATGCGCGTCTGGGCGGCAAGGTGTTCTCACGCACTCAGGCTGTGCTCGACTACTATGGTGTGAGCCAGGCAACAGCCGACGCCCGTGACCAGGGATTCGTGTCGCTCAACAACGGCGACTGCGTTAACCCGCAGATGTGGTATTCGGTAATAGCCGGCGGCACTGCAGTGCCTCAGTATTATATCTACGACGCCACCAACCTGCGTCTGGGCGAAGTAACCGTAAGCTACACCTTCCCGCGCAAGTGGCTGAAAAACGTGTGCGACATCAAACTTTCGTTCGTTGGCCGCAACCTGTGGATGATCTACAACAAGGCTCCCTTCGACCCCGAATCGGTGGCTTCGACCGACAACTACTATCAGGGTATCGACTACTTCATGATGCCTTCGATGCGTAGCCTGGGATTCAACGTAAACTTCACTTTCTAAAAACGCCCTGACAATGCAGAAATATATAAACAAATTCCTCATCGCCTCGATGGCGGTTGCTTCGGCAGCCTGCACGGGCGCTTATGAAGATATCAACTCAAACCCTTATGAGCCGGGCGATCTTACGGCCGACGACTATGCCCTGACGTCGCAGCTCAACAACATAGCCGGATGTGTGATGTCGTCGGATGTCAACACCATCCAGTTCACCGACGCTCTTCTCGGTGGCACACTCGGAGGTTATTTCTCCGATGCCAACGACGGTTTCGCCGAATCGATCATACGTTACAACCCGAAAAACGACTGGAGCCGTGTGTTCATGAAGTCTGACCGCATAATCCCCACACTTTACGCCAATCTGAGCCAGGTGCAGGTGATTTGCGAGAACTCGGGCAATCCGGTGCCTGCGGCTGTGGGCACGGTTATAAAAATCGCGGCCATGAGCCGTGTCACCGATACCTACGGCCCGATTCCTTATTCGGCCATAGGCACGACGACCGATCTTGCAGTGCCTTACGACAGCCAGCAGGAGATCTATCACTCGTTTTTCAAAGAGCTTACCGAGGCTATCGGCATTCTTGACTCAAACCGCGGATCAGCGCTTTCGCCGCTTGGCGACTATGTGTATGGCGGCGACATCAATAAATGGATCCGTTTCGCCAACTCGCTGAAACTCCGTCTGGCCATGAGAGTCTCGTTTGTAGAGCCGGCTCTTGCACGGCAGATGGCCGAGGAGGCTGTGAAAGGCGGTGTGATAGAGAGCAACGAGGATAACGCCACATGGAAATATTTCTCGTCGATCACCAATCCGCTCTATACGGCCGTGAACTACAACAGCTCGGGCTCGACCACGGGCGGCGACACCCATGCCGCAGCCGATATCATCTGCTACATGAACGGTTACAACGATCCCCGTCGTGAGCCATACTTCCTGAAATCGAATTTCGACGGAATTGATTATATCGGTCTTCGTCGCGGCTGGGCTACGTTCGACAAGCGCTGGGGATTTGATTTCTCTGGAGTGGCAGTAAAGGCCGACGATCCGCTGATCTGGATGACGGCTTCGGAGGTGGCTTTCCTCCGTGCCGAGGGTACGGCCATCCACAATTTCGATATGGGTGGCACCGCAGAGAGCTTCTATAACCGCGGCATAGAGCTTAGTTTCGAACAGTGGGGCGTTGGCGGAGCTGCCGAGTATATGGACAACTCTACCCGCAGGCCCGAGGCCTACCTCGACCCCACGGAGCAGAATCCCTACAGCGGCTCGCTTTCAGACATAACCGTGAAATGGGATGACACTGCCGATACGGAAACCAAACTCGAGCGTATAATAACCCAGAAGTGGATCGCTCTTTACTACAATGGCAACGAGTCGTGGGCAGAGTTGCGCCGCACAGGCTATCCCAAGCTTATTCCGGTTGCCTACAACGGTTCGGGCGGTGTGGTCGACAGCGAGAAAGGCCCTCAGCGTATGCCTTATCCGCAGGAGGAATACACCAACAACTCGGTGAATGTGTCGGCCGCAGTAAACAATCTGCTCGGAGGCCCCGACAATATGGCCACCAAAATGTGGTGGGCACGTTAAGAATAAAACCAGTTTAAACGAAAAAAACGAATTATCTGAAAATGAAAAATATTCTGAAATATGGCTTTATGGCGTGTCTGGCCACGGTGGCAGTGACCTCGTGCAGCGACTGGACTGATCCGGAGCCTGTGGGGGTCAAGTTCGAGACTGCCGGAGACAAGGATCCCGACGCTTATGCCAGGTATCTTGAAAACCTCCGCGCCTACCGCAACAACGGGCATAAGAAGTTTTATGCGTGGTTTGCCAATCAGGCTTCGTTCTCGAGCCAGGCCCATCACGTGAGTGCGGTTCCCGACAGCATCGACGTGCTTGTGCTTCACAAGCCGTCGCTGGTAAACCAGACTCTGCGTTCGGAGATGGACAAGAAGCGCTCCGACACCGGCATGAAGATGGCTTATACGGTCGACTATGCTGCGATCCGCGCCTCATGGACTTCGAAGAAAGAGCTGGCAACCCCTGAGAACCCGGCTCCCGAGTGGGGCGCGTTCATGGCCGACAGCCTTGATGTGGCTTTGAGCTATGCCGACGCGGTAGGTTTCGACCGGATCATCGTTGCCTACGACGGCAAGCAGACTTCGGGTATGACTGCCGCAGAGAAAGCTGAATATGAGGCCGACCAGCAGGCATTCCTGAATCCGGTCAGAAACTGGATCAGCGGTCATAAGGATAAAGGTTTCGACTTTCTTGGCGCACCGGCCAATCTGACCGATGTTTCGTTCCTGGCTGATGCGGGCGTGATTTTCCTGTCGGAGAGCGCCAAGGCCACGAACATGAACGAATACAGTTTCCTTGTGTCGCGAAACACTGTCAGCGGCATGCCGTCAGACAGATTCGCCATGATGGCCGCGTTGCCGGTGCTCGACGAGAATCAGGCTGCTGTAGGCTACTGGGGCGACAAGTATTCAAGCTGGCAGATGGCAATGTGGTGCAACGGTGCTGTTGTGGCCAATGCGGCCGGAGTTACCAACCTGGCCGACGATTACTATGACCCTCATTTTTCATATAAAGTGTGCCGCGGGGCTATCCAGCTTCTGAATCCGGCCGCGAAATAACGACCAACTTACCTTAACACTACAAAGCAATGAAATTATTATCATATCTTCCGGTTATTCTTCTGGCAGGGGCGGCATTCGTCTCCTGTCAGGAAGACACCGAGAATTTCGACAACATGGTGTTCACCACCACGCAGAACCCGCTCAACACGATCTATGTGAAATCGACCACGACCAACGCCACAGGCTATGTTCAGGCGTCGATCGCCAAAAATGAGGGGAGCGATGTGAGTGTGTCGTTCGGCGCCAATCCGGCGAAAGTGGCTGATTTCAACAGCATCTACTCGCTCGATGCCGAGATGCTGCCAGAGGAGTATTTCGTTATTCCGGAGCCTACGGCGGTTATTCCCGCCGGCGGCACTACAACCGACCGTGTGGCAGTAGACCTGATCAATCTCGACCGTCTCGACATGTCGAAGATTTATGTGCTGCCGGTGTCGATTGTCTCTGCTCCGTTTGGCATTTTGAGCAACAATACATATTATTTCCTTGTGCGTGAGGCTTCTATGATCTCGGTTGTAGCCAACATGACCGACAATTACGCCCAGTATCTTGAAGGAAATCAGGCGACCTCGCTCGAAGGGATGACGCAGATCACGGTCGAAGGGCTTCTGAATCCCGACAATTTCCCCAATATGCTTTCTACCATAATGGGTATAGAGGGCGATGTGCTTGTGAGAATCGGCGATGCCGGCATTCCGGCAAACCAGCTTCAGTTTGCTGCTCCCAGCGGCAATGTGACCGATCCGGCCTGGCAGTTTGAAACCGGCAAATGGACATTCCTGACTCTGACCTATGATTCGTCCACAGGCGAGGTGAATGTATATTTCAACGGAATCAAGAAGGGCGACACCCATGTGTCAGGCTACAAAGGCCCGGTTAACTGGAACACCGCCTCGGGCGATATCAAGGATGGCCCCCGTGGATTCTATGTGGGATATTCATACGACGCCAACCGTCCGTTCCAGGGCTGTATGTCGGAACTGCGCGTATGGAACCGCATTCTGACCCAGGATGAGCTTATGGCACCGTATCATTTCTATAGCGTAGAGCCTGATTCGCAGGGGCTTGTGGCTTACTGGAAGATGGACGACGGCGCAGGCAAGACCATCAAGGATTATGCCAACGGATATGACCTTACCTGCAACAAGGCTCCGGAATGGGTGCCCGTGTCGTTGCCGGAAAAATAAAATTCCAAAGACAATAAATTCACACTCTCTCTCCATAAAAACTTTTTAAACTGAAAAATATAAAATTAAATACACGAAGTTTCTGCTACGTTCGATTTTCTGCCTGACTGCCGCTGTGGCCGTGTCATCGTGCGACAACGATGATCTGATTGTAGGAGGGGTCGATACAGGCAATATCATGAGCCCTGACGGCAATGTGGTCTACGTTACCGACGCTCTTGGCAACAGCGAAGGTGTGGTGTTTTCTTTCGCCGGCTCCGGCACTTTCAATGTCTATGGCAATAGCTCGAAAACGGTTTCGGGCGACTGCTCGGTGAAGTTCAGCTATACACCCGACGCCATCCTGAGTTATAATGCCGACAACGGCACGGATTATGAGGCTGTTCCCGAAGCGATGGTCACGCTGTCAAACGATGGGGTGGTGGCTTTCGAGGCAGGAGCGCTGAAAACATCGCCGCTTTCTGTTACGGTGAGCGGCAACGGTCAGCTTGATCCGACAAAGACCTATGCAGTGCCTCTGACATTTGTTGTAAACAACGGTCAGCCGATGGGGGGCGAGAACTCGATTGTGGTGCTTGTGCGCGACACGTCAGAGTTTCCCGGCACAGACAAGACCTATAACGGCGCTCCCGGCATGAAGATGATCGCCGTTGTCGAGGTGAACGATTTCAGTCCGCTCAATCCGCTCGGTTTCACACTGAAAGATTCTGGCAAGCAGCTGTTCGACATGGTTGTGCTGTTCTCGGCCAATATCAATTATGACAGTCAGACTGGGCGTGTGTATGTGAGCCGCAACGAGAATGTGCAGGCTATTCTCGACAATCGCGAGAAGTATATCCAGCCGTTGCAGGACAGGGGAATAAAGGTTATTCTCGGCATACTCGGCAACCATGACGAATCGGGCATATCGACTCTTTCAGACGCGGCATGCAAGGATTTCGCCCAGGAAGTAAAGAATGTGTGTGACGCCTACGCGCTTGACGGAGTTTTCCTTGACGACGAATATACCGACAAGGACAAGGCTGCAGCCTCGACCAATCCGCTTTTCCAGGCAGCGTCGTATAAAGGATCTTCGCGCATGGCATATGAGATCAAGATGGCCCAGCCCGAGCGTCTGGTGCTCTCATACAAGTGGGAAGAGCTCTACAACGCCGAGCCTATCGACGGCAAGCAGCCGGGAGAGTTTTTCGACTATGTGCTTAACGATTATTGCGATGCGGTGAATCCGGTAGAGACTTATCCGGGTCTGCGTCAGGATCAGGCCGGCACAGGCTCGTGGAACTGCACCGATGCCAACTGGTACAAGGCCCGCTGGATGCCCGGCACTGTCTATAACTTCAGCGACGGATCGACAATGGCCTATAACGACATTTTCCCTCTGGCCGGGATGCGCGATGCAGGCTATGGCGCGCTGATGGTCTATAATTTCTACTGTAATCCGGGTCAGCGCCTGACACCAAGAATTCTGGAAAACCTTCAGCTTGCAGCCCAGACATTATATGGCGAGGATCTGCAGTATGACGGTCTGTCGTATGACAAAGACTGGAAATAAGCGGCGTTTTAAAATAACCTTTATAAACCGCTTCTAAGCTACGCGCCGCAAAATAATATTAAAACTTCATTAAAAAGACGGTGTGTCGGATGTCTGACATGCCGTCTTTGGTTTTTAACAGAAAAAAATCACTATCTTTGTAGGTGTGTACAGGGCAGGGGTGGCAGCCCCTTACAGATCACTACATGACCATAAATAATATAAAGATATAATCATGCTTCCAATTTTTAGATTCGAGCCGATTTTCAAATCGGTGCTTTGGGGAGGTAAACGCATTGCCGAATTCAAGGGTATGCCCTCGCAGGGCGATCACATCGGTGAATCATGGGAACTGAGCCCGATGAAGGGACATGAGTCGGTTGTTGCCGACGGCCCTTTCAAGGGTGAGACACTGCCTCAGCTTCTGGCCGCGCACGGCAAGGAGATCATGGGCGAGAAACTCTATGAGCGTTATGGCGACAAATTCCCTCTTCTTATAAAATTCATCGACTCAACCCAGGATCTGTCGATACAGGTGCATCCTGACGACGATCTGGCCGCGAAACGTCATGATTCGCTGGGCAAAACAGAGATGTGGTATTCGGTGCTTCCTACTCCGACAGCATATCTGTATGCCGGATTCTCGCAGGAAAATAACCCTGTGAGGTGCGGGCAGAGGGTGGGGGCCCGCGCCGTTGGCGCGGGGCGGGGGGGGGGGTATGCGGGGCCGGGGGGGGG
>CAMWTV010000101.1 GCA_947177215.1 uncultured Muribaculaceae bacterium | reverse complement strand
AGCGATGTTGCCTGCCCGACGAAGGTGTGGAGCAGCACGGTGCCGTCGTCGACCTTGGCGCCTGCGCTGATTATGAAGTCGTTCGCGATCACGTTGTCGCCAACGAACACGGGGTCGTCGGCACGTGAGACCAGAGAACCGTTGTCAAGGCGTGTGGCTCCGCTGACAGTGGCCGAGGGGCCGATATAAACATTTCTGATTGTTCCGGTGTTGGTGATGGTGACGTCGCGTTCGATTGTGCCGTAGGGTGTGCGTCGGCTTTCGACATATTCGTCGATGAGGCGCCGCAGATTCTCGATAAGCGGTCGGTCGTGGCGATACATCGCGATTATATAGGCCACATGGGCCGAGAGGCAGTCGTAGATGGGCACTTCACGTCCGCCGGTTTCATTCAGAACCGATACTTCTATGCCGTTACCGAAAGTCGAGTTGCCCGAGGCGCTGATACATCCGGCGTTTTCGATGACAACGTTGTCGGCGATGTGATAGTTGGCGATATAGTTGCCGATGCGTTTTATGAGCACATTGTGTCCGATTGTGCACTGGTGGATCACGGCGTCGTAGATGCCGGTGGGCATCGGAATCATGTTGTCGCGCAGAATGGTGTCTTCGGTTGTTCCGAGGCGCACATCGCCAGAGAAGGTGACTGAGCGGTAATGACCGGGGCGGAACGGTTCGGCAACCTCGACGCGATCCCATTCCTGACACTGACAGCCGTTGGCTTCGAGAGCGCTGATTTCCGCGGGTGTGAGTTTTCGGTAATTCATAATAGTAACTGTTCAAAATTATTTATACCAACCGGTCGGCTTTGTCTTGGATGAGAGCTCACAAGAGGGGGCTGTGGAAATGGTATCGGCCGGTTAATTAATAATATAATAAAATAAAAGGTGATGCAAAGAGTTGTTTCTGAAACGTTTTTGAATCTCATCCCGTTTCATCAAAAGGCGCAGACCGCTGCCGGCGCTATTCCGGATCGGAAGTGGCGATGGCTGCGGCCTGAGACAGGGTGAGAGCTGAAAGATCTTTCGGAGAGAGGATGTATCCGCCTTCGACTGCGGGCCAGTCAATGGCGAGTTGCGGATCATCGAACCTTAACGATGCCTCGGCATGCGGGGCATAACGGTTGTCGACTTTATACTGGAACTGCGCTGTGTCGCTCAGAACGAGGAAGCCATGGGCGAAATGGCGCGGGATGTAGAGCTGACGGGCGTTGTCGGCACTCAGCTCTGTGGCGAAATGCTTCCCGAAGGTGGGTGAGCCGGGCCTCAGGTCGACAGCTACGTCGAGCACGCGGCCGGAGGAGACCCTGACGAGTTTTGCCTGGGAGAAGCTTCCTCTCTGGAAGTGCAGGCCCCGGAGAACTCCACGGGAGGAGAGAGACTCGTTGTCCTGCACGAAGGTCACGTCGGTGCCGGTGACGCGGCGGAATTCCTCGAGCCGGAATGTTTCCATGAAATAACCTCTCCGGTCGCCGAAACGAGCGGGTTCGATGAGCCACATGCCGTCGATGCCTGTCGGGAAATATTTCATAAATTCAATTAAGGTTTTGATGCCAACAGGTCTGATTATTTCAATATCAATACGGTGGAATTTTTGATTTTCTCTCTTTTCATCAGCTGTGTGGCCCGACACACTTCTTCTTCATCAAGAAAATCCGGGATGAATATTAAAATAATTTTCGACCTGTTACTTATTCTTATTTACTGCAAAATTACTATTTTTGCTCTTAAAACAAAAAAACGAGGGAACCATTATGATGAACATCATACTTTTTGACCAGCCGGCGGTGAGAGAGAATCTGCTGCCTATGAGTTATACACGCCCTGTGGCCGATTTCAGTCTGGGAATCACTACCCTGAGGGAGAAGTGGGAGACTTTTGCCAGAGACGCGCAGTTTTCATATCTTACGGCAGACTATCTGCAGGAAAAGTTTCCTATGACCGACACGGGCGACAGTCTTTTTGTGGCCTCGCATGTGATCGCGACCGAGAACATGGCCGAAAAGGTGCTTGCGTTGAAACCGGGCAAGTGTCTGCTGGCCGATACCCGCCAGGGCGAACGGCTTCTGCTGGCTGTGCGTGGCAGTCTTGACGATTTCGAACGGTGTCAGGCTGATCATGGCGATGCGGCAGTTTTTGAGGATAAGGTTGACGCTGTGACACGCGTGTATGATATTTTTCTGCTTAACAGCCGTCAGATCGAGGAGGACTTCGAGGTTATTACCCGTGGGCGGGAAGGGCAGACGATTCACCGCAGCAACACTGTGATAGGCGATCCTGACCTGATCTATATCGAGAGTGGCGCTGTTGTGGAGGGCGTTGTGCTTAATGCCTCGCACGGGCCGGTATATGTGGGCCGTGATGTGGAGATTATGGAGGGGAGCTGCCTGCGTGGGCCGATAGCCCTGTGTGAGCACTCGACGGTGAACATGGGTACGAAGATATATCCCGGAACCACTCTCGGCCCGTGGTGCAAGGTTGGCGGAGAGTTGAACAATGTGGTTATGTTCGGTTATTCAAACAAGGCTCATGACGGATTTCTTGGAAATGCCGTGATAGGCGAGTGGTGTAATCTGGGCGCCGGATGTGTGGCTTCGAACCTGAAGAACGATTATACGGAGATCAAGCTGTGGAATTATCCTTCACACCGCTTTCTGCGCACCGGGCTGCAGTTCTGCGGTCTGATAATGGCCGACCATTCGAAGGCCGGCATCAACACTATGTTCAACACCGCTACGGTGGTGGGTGTTGGCGTGAATATCCATGGCTCTGGATTTCCGCGCAATTTTATCGCATCGTTCAGCGAGGGCGGTCACTCGGGCTTCACCGACCTGCCGATGGAGAAGTTTTTCGATACGGCAAGCCGCATGATGGCGCGCCGCGGCAAATCGCTCTCTGAGGCTGACCACCGGATATTCCGAGCCATCCGGGATATTGCCGAGAATTATAAATGATTTTATGTTTTGATGAGAACGGGATATTCTGACGGTATCCTATTCATTCCGGCATACAACACGGCCTTGTGTCTCTGTGACACAAGGCCGTGTTGTTATGGGTCGTGAGCGGATTTGGGCCGTTGCCCTGCAGGGGTTTAATTGCGGTTGCGGTGGGTGAACCGTTTCTTGATAAGGTTGAGGCGATGAAGCCGTGCTCTCAGGGCGAGCCACAGTGGTGAGGCGGTTGTTACGATGTCGGAACCCAGGGGATCGGTGAAGGTGAACTGCGGTTCGGCTCCGAACTGCTCGGGGTAGATGATGCAGAGGTTGTTGCGCATGAAGTAGCGTTGGAGCAACTGCGGAATCTCGGCCATGTCGGTAGAGTGTGACACGGAGTTGGGACGCGCGCTGACAACGACAAACAGGTCGTCGTCGAGCACGCGGTTCGAGAGCAGAATGAAGTCGTCGCGGTCGGTTATGTCGCGGTATTCATGTCTGATTCCGAGGCGCGATTCGCGTATGATGCCGCGCAGGATGGTTTGTTGCGGCGTGTGGGCGCAGAAGATTATGCGGCATCCGATTTCGGCGGCGAGATTGCCCAGGGCGAGCACCCATCGGGTGAATCCGGTTTCATAATGGGCTTTTTCGGGCACGAAGACCACGATGCGTGTTATGGTGTTGAGCGGAATGTAGCATCGCGAGATGATTACCATCCGGTTGGTGGCGTTGATGAGCTGCTCTGTCTTGGGGCCCAGGAAGGAGTCGATTATGGTGTTCTTGCGGTGCATGCCGAGCACTACTTCCGATATGTCGCGCTCCTGTATGGTGTTTATGATGCCTGTGGCTGTGTTGAGGTCGAACCGCTGTATGAGTTCGATTGAGCTGTCGGCTCCGGCGGCGGCTCCGGCGGCGAGTCTGAGCGAGTTTTCGCCCATGGCTTTGGCCGCGGGTGAGTTGTCGTTGCGCACGTGCAGGGCGAAAAGCTTGTCGGCTTCGAGGCCTGACCGGCGGCGGCGCATGAGGAGGGCGAGCTCGACGAGCGATGATGCGGTGATGGGGTTGGAGACGGGAATCAGGGTCTTGACCTGGCTCCGGCTGTCGGCCGGGGCGGTGTTGTCGGCGTTAAGTATGCGTATCTTTATTTTCGATGCGGCCGATGAGGTGACTATGGGGGCGAGCGCGCATGTGATGAGGATGACAAGCACTGTGGCGTTGAGGATGGCTTCGTCCATCATGCGCGATCCGTCGGGGAATGTCATGTTGTAGCCGGTTGTGACTACGGCGAGGGCTACGGCTGTGTGGGCTGTTGTGAGGCCGAACATCATGGAGCGGTCGCATGGTTCCATGCGGTAGGCTTTCTGGGCAATCCAGGCTGAGATCCATTTGCTCGCGAGGGCTATGAAGAGCATTATGGTGGCGACATAGAGGGTGTTGCCGCTTGCCACGACGCGTAGGTTGATCATCATTCCGACTCCTATGAGGAAGTAGGGGATGAAGATTGCGTTGCCTACAAACTCGATGCTGTTCATCAGCGGGGAGTTGGATGGGATATAGCGGTTGAGGACGAGGCCGGCGAAGAAGGCTCCCAGCACCGGTTCGAGTCCGATAACAGATGAGACCCATGCCGAGAGGAAGACCATGGCGAGCACAAAGATGTATTGTGTCACCTTGTCGCTGTAGCGCTTGAAGAAGCGTCGGGTCACACGCGGGTAGATGTAGAGCACCGCCACGCAGTAGGCTGCCAGTTTGCCGAATAGGGAAAGCGCCACGGTGATGTCGAAGCGTCCGGACTGATGGATGTTTACGGCTCCGGCCAATACGATGAGGGCGCCGATCACGGCTATGATGGTGCCGACTACCGAGATGAGTACGGCCGGTGTGCGTGTCAGTCCGAAGCGTGCGGCTACGGGATAGGAGATGAGTGTATGGGAGGCGAACATGGCGGCGAGCAGGAATGCTGTGAGCCACCCTGTGTGGAGAATGTAGACCGAGCCGGCGACTCCCATGGCCATTGGAATGAAGAATGTCAGCAGCCCGAACAGAATGCCTCGCCTCATGTTGAGCCTCAGGTGATACATGTCGATCTCGAGTCCGGCCAGGAACATGAGATAGAGCAGCCCGACCTGTCCGAAAATGGCGAATGAGCTGTCGCGGTCGAGGATGTTGAGTCCGTATGGGCCTACTGCCACTCCGGCCACAATCATACCTACGATGTGGGGTATCTTTAGCCTGTTCAGAACGATGGGGGCGAGCAGGATGATTACCAGCACTATCAGGAAGATGGTGACCGGGGCGTTGACCAGGGCTGTGGCTACTGGCAGCATAGGCGTTCAGCGGTTCTTGTTCCGGAGTATGTGGAGCGCTATCTGGACGGCGTTGAGTGCGGCTCCTTTTCTGATCTGGTCGCTGACAGTCCAGAATGTCAGTCCGTTGGGGTTGGCGAGATCGGCGCGCAGACGACCTACGTAAACCGGGTCGTGGTGGGCGAGGTCGAGCGGCATGGGATAGATTTTGTTTGCAGGGTCATCCATGAGCACGACTCCCTGAGCTCTGGAGAATGCTTCGCGGGCTTCGTCGACGGTGACGGGGCGCTCGGTCTCTACCCAGATTGCCTCGGAGTGGGCGCGCATCACAGGGACGCGCACGCACATGGCGCTTACGCTCAATTCCGGGGCGTGCATTATTTTTCGTGTCTCGTTGAACATTTTCATCTCCTCTTTGGTGTAGCCGTTGTCGGTGAACACGTCGATGTGGGGGATGACGTTGTAGGCGAGCTGGGCGGAGAATTTCTCTACGGTGGGTTTCTCTCCGGCGGTTATCTGGCGGTATTGCATGGCGAGCTCGTCCATGGCGGCCTGTCCGGCTCCGCTGGCGGCCTGGTAGGTGGCTACGTGGACGCGGCGGATAGGTGAGATGTCGTTGATCGGTTTGAGCGCCACTACCATCTGGATTGTGGTGCAGTTGGGGTTGCCGATTATGCGGCGGGGGGTGTTGAAGGCGTCATCGCCGTTGACTTCGGGCACGACCAGAGGCACGTCGGGATCCATGCGGAAGGCCGATGAGTTGTCGATCATCAGGGCGCCGTGGGCGGTGATCGTGTCGGCATAGTCGCGTGAGGTGGAGGCTCCGGCCGATGTGAAGGCGATGTCGATGCCGCGGAACAGTTCGGGATCGTGGGTCAGTTTTTTGACGGTGTAGGGTTTGCCGCGGAATGTGTATTCGCGTCCGGCGCTCCGCTCTGATCCGAACAGGGTGAGGCTGTCGACGGGGAATTCTGTCTGCTCGAGCACGCGGAGGAGCTCCTGGCCTACGGCGCCGCTTGCGCCAACGATAGCTATGTTCATAGGTAATGGTTCAAATTTGTTCTAAACAGGCCGGCGGATTGTCGCAAGGTGGCTGTCAGCGAATTTTCTGATCGGTCATCGAGGCGATTCCGAGCGGCTGTCAGATCGGTGAAATGGGTTTTGTTGGTTGTTTGTCGGTTTTGTGGAGCGAGAATCGAAATGTGACGCAAAAATACAAAAAAAGAGGCGATTTCATGGTTGGAAATGCCTCTTTTTGCGGTGGGTCGCGGCTATTTGGCGCTGTCAGGTGGCGGAAAGGTTGATTTCATAGCTGTCGTAGGCTATGGAACGTGCTCCGAACTCTTCTTTGTGGTGTATCATGCCTTCGTTGAGGTAGAGGCCGGCGTTTTCGTTGGATGTGCCGAAGTCGAAGTATTCGGCCTGGGGGAAGAGTCCTGACAGGATGTGGTGGTAGATGATGTCGACGGCATACAGTTCCTTGCCTTTTTCGGTGGCGGCGGCATATTGCAGGTGGAGCACCCGGTTGGCGATGAAGATTACGGCTCCTGCAAGAATCTCGCTGTCTCTGGTGGCGATGAAGAAGCGTATGTTATGGGGGAAGCGGTCGTGGAGCAGCTGCATCTCCTGGAGTGAGTGTACCGGTGTGGTGTTGTGTCGTGTGCGTCTGTCGTCGACGATTATCTGCCAGAAGCTGTCGGCGGAATCGGTGGGGGTGATTTCTATGCCGAATGTCCGCTGCCGTTTGGCCGCCCGTTTTCCGAGGCGCGACGATCTGACCGGCGAGGGCAGGTAGATGGCCGACGCTATGTTTCTGACCGATAGGCGGGCGTTGAGCCGGAACAGGGCGTAAAGGTCTTCTTCGGCGGGCTGGCGGTGATAGATGTGGGGCACGGGTTTGTAGGTGAGGCGATCGATTCCGTGCTGTCTGAGTTCGGTGATCAGCATCGGCAGCATTGTGAGGGGCGAGTCGGGGCCGGCTGCCGATGTGCGTTCGCTCATTACGAGGCCGCCGTATGTGAGGCCTCCGTGTGATCTGACTTCGTTTCCGTGAAGCGATGCGGGGAACAGGGCGGTGGGGTTGCCGTTGTTGTCGGTGAAGATGTAGGATGCGTCGGTGAACCGGTCGGAATGGTAGTCCATGTAGTCGCGGCAGAACAGGAATGTGCCGTTTTTCGAGGATTGTACGAACCGGTCCCACTGTTCTTTCATCGAACTGTCATATCGGGTTAGTTTCATTATGGGTCAGGGGGATGGTTGTTGAGAAAATGGCGTCGCCGGCGATGTGTGCCGCGGCTGAACGGTGCAAAATTCGCAATAAAATCTTAAATGTGCAACTCTCTGATTTTGATGCGAAAATATTTGGTAATAAGGAAAATAAATCGTAATTTTGCAACGCTTTTCAGAAGGTAGTGCGCCCTCGAAACTGCTAATCCGCTGACGGATAGGAGTGTAGGGTGTGCTGAAT
>CAMWTV010000100.1 GCA_947177215.1 uncultured Muribaculaceae bacterium | reverse complement strand
GCCTTTGCGGATGTCGAGATCAAGAAGGAGCACTCTCTTTCCCTTTATGGCGAGAACTTTGGCGAGGTTGATGGAGATGAAGGCTTTGCCGCTGCCCGGATTGGCTGAGGTGACGGCAATAACCTTGCATTTGGTGCCGGAGCCTTCGTCAACGCCCATGTATTCGAGGTTTGTGCGTAACACGCGGAATGCCTCGTTGATTGCATCGCGGCTCTTTGTTGCGACTACAATCCGTCGTTCTTCCTTGTTGTGTTTCTTCAACCGTGCCATTCCGTGGGGCTTTCTGTTGGCTGATGGTATCTCTCCGAGATAGGGAATCTTCAGCGGAGCGAGATCTTTCTTGCCGCGTATCTTTGTGTCGAGGCTTTCGCGCAACACAAATATTCCCAAGGGTATGGCGATGCCGAGCAGGAATGATATCATCAGGATGTTGCGTTTCTTCGGGAATGTCGGGGCATTGCTGCCGTGAGGTTCCTCGACCATGCTGGTGTTATAGGCGGTGAACGCCTGTGTCAGCTCGTTCTCCTCGCGCTTTTGCAGGAGGAAGAGATAGAGCGATTCCTTGACTTTCTGCTGGCGTTCAACCGACAGCAGATATTTGGCCTGACTGGGATTGGCTGCGATGCGGCTCGAGGTGGCCGACGCCTGACGACGCGCGTTTGACATCTGGGTGCGCAGGGTGGCGATATAGGCGTTGATCGATGCCATGATGTTGCCTTTCAGCGTGCGCAGGGCCTGTGTGCGATCTTTGACAATGGGGTTTATCTCGCTTGTTGATTCGAGAAGCCGGTTGCGCTCTATCACTATGTTGTTATACTGGACGATGGCGTTTTCTATGTCGGCGTTTACTATCCCGGTATTGGTAGGAAGGGGCTGGTCGAAGTTGTCGCCCGACAACTGGCTTCTGACCATTTCGGCAACCGAAATCTGGTTGCTGAGGTCGACCACTGCCGCCTGCGCGTCAGATGACTGAGCCATATACATGGCGGTAGCTGCGCCGACATCAGGCAACAGATGCTCCGATTTGTAAGAGGAAATGTCGGAATCGACATTGCCGAGTTCTTTTTCGATCACTCCGAGCCGCTCATCGATGAATCGGGATGTCGACACCGCAATCTGGTTCTTGTCTTCGATCCATCGCTCGTTATACACCTGTATGAGAGTTTCAAGTATGTCGTCGGCTTCGTCTATCGAGGGGCATGTGATAGAGATGTCGATGATCGATGACTTGTCGTTGCCGAGCAAGGCTGTTACGCGTCCGGCGAGTGATGTGGCCGCGCTTTTTACCGGGACGTGAGTGTAGCGGATTTCCTTTCCGAGCAAACCGGATTGATTCCATTCAGGTTTTATCGCTTCGAACACTATTCCTCCGATCTGTATTGAATCTCCGAATGAAGCGGTGAAGGTGTCGTTGACCTCACGGTCATTCACATTAACGTTGCCGACGGTTATCTTGCCGTCGTTGCCAAGTGTGAAATTGAAAGAGACTACAGAGTTGTCGGTGGAATCGACAGGTGCGAACAATACAGGTGTCTGACGGTAAAGCACATCATTACGGAGACCGTCTTTTACGGTGTAGTGGTCGTTGAGGTTGAGCCGTTTCACAACCTCTCTCATCAGCGCGGGCGACTTTACAATCCTTATCTCGTTTTCGAGATTCGAGTTCTTCTGCACGAGCCCTATCTCTGACATGTCGATAGAGGTTCCTGAGGTGCCGTTCTTATCCTCGTTCTTTATCAGCAGCGATGCCGTGCGGGTGTATTCCGGCGTGGTTTTCATCAGGTAGAGAGCGGCCACCGACAAGGTGACTGCCAGCGATATCACAAACCAATACCATTTGGTCACTGAAAAGGCCACGATGCTTTTGAGCGTAAGCCCGTTGTTTTGCTGTGCCTGTCTTCTTTGAGGCTGCTGTATAGGGTTGGGTGATGCCATATTGTCAGGATGCTTTACGGTTTATTTGAATACGAGAACGGCGATAGTGGTAAGCAGCGAGGCTATCGAAGTCCACAGGCTTATCGACTTCAGATTGTTGGGGTTGTCTTCGGCTTTGCGGGCCACCGCCTTGTTGGGCTGCACATAGATCACATCGTTCTGCTGCAGGTAGTAGGCTGGAGAGTCAAACAGAGAATCGTCTTTCAGATCAACGAGAAACTTGGTTCTCTTGCCGTTCTGTTCGCGAACAACAATTATCTCTCGCTCGCCGAACTCTGTCAGGTCGCCGGCTTGGGCAATGCCTTCAAGCAAGGTCATCCGGTCATTGCTGATTGCATATGTCCCCGGACTGTTCACCTCTCCGACAACCGAGAAATGAAGATTTGCGAATTCAACCGATACTATCGGGTCGTTGATCCAGTGTCCGTTTTTCAGCGTGTCGGCGATTTTTTCGCTTATCTGCTGCCGGTTCAATCCTGCGATATGTATCTTTCCGAGCACGGGAAATTCGATATTCCCCTCAGAATCTATCGTATATATGGAAACCCGTCCTTGCGACTGCTGCTGGTCTTGACCTACGAGTTTTTCGGCATGAACAAGGTTGAACTGACGTGCGAGTTCCGGTTCCTTGCATGAAATAACGATCGACAGCCGGTCTTGGGGCTGCACCTTTATGTCGTTCAAATTCAATACTGCCTCTTCCTGTCCGAAGACAGCGTTCTGCATATAGGCTATATTTTTTGGAGAGGAACAGGACGATGCCAGCAGAATAAGAGAAAAACCTGCGGCAACCGTTATGCTTTTAAGTTTCATTATAACAAGAAATTGTTTGAGTATAAGATCAATCATACAGACTCATCGAGAGCCTTCTTTCCCTTGCATGAATCGCGTGTGTAAGAATGGTGTTGGCCACTATCCACACTGCAAGATTACATGTGAAAAGGGTTGTTATCCCGACGTGCCCCGACATTAAATAATTTGCCAGTGTCAGAAGCGCTGAACTGCCGATAATAGTCATCATTGCCGCACTCTGCCTCATGCCGAGAGCCAGAAGTTTGTGGTGTATATGGGTTTTGTCTGGCAAAAACGGATTCCGGTGGGCCTTGATGCGGTGGAGATAGACACGCACTACATCCAGGCACGGTATGAGCAGGGGAGCAAATGCGATCACCGCCGTATTGTCATGCCCGTCGATGGTGTCAATCTGGCATATGCTGATGCTCATTGCGCTGAGAAGAAGCCCTATAGTCAGTGCGCCAGTGTCGCCCATAAATATCTTGCTGTGTTTCTGTGGATTGCCGAACACATTATAAAGGAAGAAGGGGATAAGTGTGCCAAGTGTGGCCACGGCAAGTGCTGAAAACAGATACAGTTCCGCCTTGATGAACACGAACGTAAAGAACGCGCACGCGATGGCACTCAGGCCGGATGCAAGGCCGTCGATGCCGTCAATAAGGTTTATGGCATTTATGATGAATATAATAACAAGCATTGTAAGCGGTATGGCCACAGTTTCAGGAAGGTGTGTGATTCCCATAAATCCGTGCAAGTTGTTTATCTTCATGCCTCCCGTTATCACAAGCGCGGCCGATAAGGTCTGGACAATAAACTTTGCCCGGTATTTTACCCCCACAAGGTCGTCTGCCATTCCGGTAAGATACAGCAGTATTCCGCCCGCTGATATGAAGCATATAGGCTGAAGATTCCGGTAAAGATATGTGACAAGCGATTTGTCGTCCGACATCATGCCGAATCCGTAAAGCAGAAAGAATACGAGCATTATCGACGGGAAAAAAGCGATTCCGCCCAGTCGCGGAACCTCTGTCTTGTGAATCTTGCGTGGGTCAGGAGTGTCAAACAGATTCTTGCGGAAAGCTATGAGCAGAATCTGGGGGATGATGATGCCTGTAAGCGCCATGACGCTTGCAAGCACGAATAGGTCAATCAATAGCCATTGGATCATACGGATAAAGGTCTGTGTGAGTAAAACAATATATTTCCGGGCCGGCAGTCTCGCTGCCTTGTCTCGTCTATGTGTTTACATCAGAGATTAAAAGGGTAGGGCAGGTGACTCATACTATGGAAGTCAGTGAAAAACATTACGGTTTAACAGGCTGCCAATGAAAGATCTGATGTGTTTTCACTCCTGTGAGGGTTGAAACGTGCCAAACAGGTAGTCTATGCCATATGTGTGTCCAGAGCGCTTCATTATACGCTCCATCTCGGTGTGTCTGATCATTGTCTCGTTTTCATTATCAAGTCCGATTATCACCCCGGGTTTTATATTTGCCGATACGGCCTCCAGAATAGAACGTAACCAGTTCTCGGTTCTGTCAACGCTGGCTCTGGGAGTCGGAAATATCGTAAGGAAATCCATTTCTCTTACGGCTCCGGCATCAGTAGTGGCCTTTATCTTCCCGGACTTGACAAGCCGGAGCAGCTCCATGTCGGATACACTGCCCGAGAAACTGATTCCACGGTTAACCATCTCGACTTTGAAATCACGAAAATCCATGCAAAGCACACGGAACCCTTTACGAGCATAGCCGACAGCCGCTTTAAGGCCTTCGGTCGTGAGCCCGAATATCCCTATCACAGCATTAAGAGTTTCCACTCTCCGCTGCAAACCTCTGTAATATTCGGCATCTACCGCCATTGCTTCAGATTATTTGAATGAATTCCGGATTGACCTCTACCGCCGCAGCAATAAAGTCGGGAATTTCAACGATCAGACACCGTTTTCTCAATCCTTTGACCGACAGCAGGCGTCCTTCCAGCGAGTCAAGAGGCCCGCCTACGATTCGTATCTGTTTGCCGTACATTGATTTTGTAAGCTCTCCGGGCATGTAGTAGGTCGGATTCTCAGACACACTGACCACACGTATGAATCGGATCATATCCTCATCGCGGACAACTGTCGGCTCGTTTATGCTTCTCCCGAGCTGATATCTGTATTGCAGATTGGGATATTTCGCAACCAGAGGGTCAAGAGTGGCTTTTGTCTCATGTACGAAAAGAAGATCCTGAATAACAGGCACCTCTCGCCTCTGCCTTTTTCCGCCTATGGTCATGAGCATCTGCTTCATTGGCGTGAACACTTCCAGACCATCCTTGGCAAGCTCATGTATTGCAAGCACATTGGCATTTCTGCGCTTCAGATCGCGCATCACAAACCATTGCTTTTCAGATACAGTCATAGTGGTGTTTCGCGACATCCGGGCAATTTCTCAAGTCCTGCCTGATCTCAGTGTTTGCTGATTATCAGGAAGTTGCAAGATGATTTTAAAAAGAAGGAGGTTTTTTGAACGATTGGCTCACCTCGTTTTTTAAGCCTTGTCTGTGTCACTACATTTTCATAGTTAGTCGGTTTATATTGCAGGTTTCTCCGAGAGAAACTTGCATATTTTCTCAATCTATTGGGAATCAATAGCCGAAATGAGTTTTAAGTTTCAATACGCAAAACATATGTTTGATAAAACTATTGGAATCGGAATATTCATTTTAGATGTTTCACAAAATTTATTTCGGCTAAATGCCGTTATTTCCCCAAAAACAACTACCTTTGCAGTCATAAATGCAAGTTTCTCTCGGAGAGTCTTGCAGTTTGGCGAAACACAACCTTCCTCCGAACCTTATATCATTCGCAACATTCTATTTAAGACAGTTTTGTGACCGCATTTCGGAGCCAGTTTCTTTATATATGATAGCCGGATTCGCAAAACGTACAGTCACACTCACCATATCCCGTTGTTACTTTTTCCTATCGTCCATCATCTTTATGATGTCGCTGTTGGCCTTGTCTACCGATGAGGTGTCGAGCGATTGCAGGTATATGAGTGTGGTGTTTTCGGAATCGTGTCCCATTGCCTTGCTGATAATTGACAATGGCACATTATTCTTATGGGCTATGCTTGCCCACGCATGTCGGGCCACATAGAGTGTCAGCTTGGTCTCGAGACCGAGCATTTTCCCGATTTTCTTGATATTCCGGTTCACTCTGTTGTAGGCGTTGACATACTGCAATTCCACATCTCCGCCGCTTTCAGACAGAATTGGTAGAAGATACTGTGATTCGTTTTTCCCGAAATCGTCGATTGTTCTGCGTGTTACAGGTTCTATCCTTACACGCAGTTGCTGGCGGGTTTTTCGGCGAGAATAGGTAATCATGTCGCCTGAGACATCACTTTTTTTGAGAAAGGCGATATCGACAAACGACATACCCCGCGTATAGAATGCGAACATGAACACATTGCGTGCGAAGTCAAGCGAAGGATGCCCCGAGAGGTCAAGATCTCGAATCCGGCATACTGTGTCGAGGGTCACAGCTCTCTTGACCGTCTTGTCAACCCCCATATAGACATGCCTGAACAGATTGCGCGGAACTTCATAATTCTCCTCGGCAGCACGGTTCAACACTGAACGAAGGCTGCGCATATAGCAGGATGTGGAGTTGCGGCATAGACCTCGTTTCATCATATGCTCCTCATAACCGAGCATAAAAGTAGAGTTGAGATCCGGCCATGCCACCTCATTGCCGTTGGTGTAGCGAAGAAAACTTGACAGGCAGACCTCTAATCGGTTTGCTGTTGACCTTTTGCCGATTTTCTTCATATCAGCAATAAGTTTCTGAGTAAACGACACCACGCCCACCACCGTTATGGGCGCATTATAAGCCGAAACCACATCACGGGCCGTGTAGGGAGCACCTTTCCCATCGAGCTGTGAGGTTATTGTGGCAAGCTTGGCAAAACCGTATTTAAGAGACCGGCTGACGGACAAAAGATAGTTCATCCTTTTAGTGTCGGAAGTCGATGTTATGATGACGGATGAGTTATCGCCATCCCACTCGTAAGCGTGCAGATGGAGGTCGGTGTATATCTGTCTGACCTCTCGCAGATGGATTATCTGGTAGAATAGGGTGCCCTCCCTGTCCTTGACAGAAGACGGCCTGAATTTAAGTTTTATTGTTGCCATTTTTTGAATTTAGAGGGTGCTGCATAACGATAGTTAATTTGATGAAATCTATTCGTTTAATTGGCAACAAATTCTGTGCAGGATTCAATCCATATACAAGGCGACCGCTATAATGCCAACAATCAGGCAAATGTCGGGAACTGAAATCAAGCACTAATATAAAGGAATACGGAGCCAAGTCGCATTTGACAAGGCTCCGTATTCCGTATGCGGGAGAATTATAATCTCCAGCCCATAAACATTTTCACGACTTCGGGATCGTGATGGTCGAAGAACAATCTTGGCAAGTGTCTCGTCGCGGTATGTTGCCGCGTAAGTGCAGAAAGGCACCACAGTCTTTCCGGTGAAGTCGTAACTTTCGGCAAATGTGTGGATAATCATAGGTGCTTCATGCCACCACACCGGGCAACCGATGAATATCACATCATAGTCATCCCAATTTGCCACCTTGTCCTTTATCGCAGGACGGGCGTTGGTATCCCGTTCTTCAAGTGCCACTTCGGTGCAGGGTGTGTAATCCGAAGGATAAGGCACCACCGGCTCTATTCTGAACAGTTCGCCGTGAGTCTGATTAGCGATGTAGTTCGCAACAGTTTCCGTGTTTCCTCCCCAGCTGAAATAAGCTATAAGGATTTTGTTGGGGTTGGCTGCTCCGAGTGAGAGCGGGGCAATAGCTAATGCTATCATCGCTATTGCAAGAAATGTCAGTTTTTTCATATTATCCGATGCTAATATTAAAGTTATTGAGCGGTAGAGTCTCTTATGTCGAGGGAATTAGCTAACTTTGCAGTATTATGGGTAATTATACGCCAACTATACCAAAGAGC
>CAMWTV010000099.1 GCA_947177215.1 uncultured Muribaculaceae bacterium | reverse complement strand
GTGTCAAGGGAAACTTCGCGTTTCTTTCGCCAGAAGTTCAACACGGAGTTACGGGCAACGCGATAAAGCCACGATGACATTCGCCCTATCTCCGACACCCCATCGCATGAAGTTCTGGCAAGCTGATAGAACACATCCTGAAGAATATCCTCAGCGTCCTCCCGGCTGTTGACCTGCGACCGGATATAGCTTAACAACCGGGGAGAGTACCGGGTTACAATATCATTTATATCGTCATTCCGCGGCATCAGCATCAGATGTTTTGTGATTGCTGGATCTGAAAAGTTCCCTGCGGCGGCGTTCAATGAACTCACGCCTCTCCTCTGCAGTCATACTGTGCCAGTGGGCGTGCCAGTCTCCCTCATGATGGAAAATCTTGTGCAGACAGCCTCCTATAAGGAACAGCCCGATCATGAATCCGCCTGTTATGATCTGTCCCAACAGAAACAGCCCTGCTCCCTGCCAGAAAGTGATAGCGGCAAAACCGCATGTTGTCACCACGATTGAATTCCAGAGCGCTGTTATCGCAAGTGCGGCGAGCAATGGGAATACCGCTACAAACAGAACCAGTGTGGCAAATGCCTTGAATATTTTTTTCATTGTTGTTGCTTTTTAGATTATTTTTTCAGAGCTGCTCTGTTTTATAAGACACTCAACTAAGAAAAATATTTTATGCGCTGGCCGGTTTTTTAATTCACCGACTGTTTTCCCATTGGCCGACTCAGCAACCCTTCGCTCACCCGAATCATTTTCCCTATTATGTAAAACGAGATCGTGGCTCGAAATGCACGACCTCGTTTTTATATGCTTTTTTAACTACTTGTTCAGACAAACCAGTTATGCGCTCTGGCCCTGACTGCTTCGGAGTCTTTGAGCAGGCGGATGAATTCAATGGCCGAGCGTTTCCGGTAGCAGTTTTTCAGCATGTGAACACAGCCGTCCATCTCGTTTCCGGCCAGGTCAAGAGGTATTGGCTTTACCCCTGTCTGATTATAGACGGTTGCTTCGGCAAGCACAGTAACCATGTTGCTGTGTTTGATCAGTTCGAGAAGGATATTGACCTCATTGAGTTCGACCCTGACATCAAGATTACTATGGGTGGCGCCCAGACACACATCGAAGGCATTGCGGGCCTGAAGGCCTTTCGACGGCAAGGCCAGATTGAATCTGGCGAGATCGTCGATGCCGACCTTTGCCTTGGAGGCCAACGGATGGTTCTCTCTTACAATCACGGCAAGGTGATTCTCAAACAGAATGTGGGACTCAATATCACAGTTTCTGACAGTTGGACGGAATGCGAGCGCGAAATCGACCGCCCTGCTTTCAAGCAGTAGCATTAGCTCTGCCATAGGCTTATAGAGAACATTGAGTTTCACCCCTGGAAACCGCCGGCTGAACTCAATAAGGGTCTCTGTAAGAATTGGGCTGAACGAGTAGGTGACTCCGATGTTCAGTGTGCCGGTGGCCATCTTGCCGAGATCCTTGATTCTGGCAATACATGAATCGGCCTCATAGAGAGTGCGCCGGGCAAAGGGGAGCAACTCACGTCCGGCCTCAGTCAGTGAAATGCTGTGTGGCTGACGTTCAAAAAGCTGTATGTCAAGTTCGTCTTCGAGCTGACGCACCTGTTGCGACAATGTGCTTTGGGCAATGTTGAGCGCACGTGCCGCCTCGGAGAAGCCAAGCAGCTCGGCGGCCTTTACAAAATATTTTATCTGACGTAATTCCATAATCGGATGAATTCAGAGGTTCTTCCCGATCAGATTCGAGCCGGTCAGGATAAACCTATGTGCAAACTTAAAAAAATTCCGGACAACCGCCAACGGATGCAACGGGCTAAAAATGGTCATATCAACGTGTGGCCTGAAAAGAGATTTTCCGCAACATGAAAACCGGGATGTTGGCGCCCATAACCATGCCTATGACAATGGAAACGCAGGTAAGTCCGTTAAATGTCAACAGATAAAGGTTGTGCATGAAGACAGCCTCACTGTCAAAAGTCAGACATGCCATCAATGCCCCCACAGTCCGATAGGCATACATGCCTGGAATCATGGGGAGCAATGCCGGAAACAGGCATGCCTCTGCGGGCACTTTGACAAGTGGAGCCATAACGACGGCAACAAGCCCCACTACAAAAGCGGCCACGATACTGGCCCAGATAATGCCCAAATCCATAAAGCCCGGCATCATCAGCAGGAAACGAAGAGAATGTCCGGCCGCGGCCGCAATGGCGCAGATAATGTATGTTCGCGGCGGTGTGTGGCTGATAGTTGAAAAACCGATAGCTGCCATAGCTGCAAACATCCCGTCTTCAAAAAAAACTCCAAGTGCAATATTGCCGGTTACCATAGCATATTAATTCTCATGACCACAAGGCCGAGACACAGCCCTGCCGACAGCGAGTCTGTCAAATCGACGGCATCGGTGAAACGGCTGAACGAGCACAAATACTGACGGGCTATAAGATCGCTCGCCGCATTAAGGTAGGGAACCCCCGGAATTAGATACAACACACTTGTGGCAATGGCCACTTGCGGCGTGGATCCCCAGTTGAAAAGATTCGCTCCGGCACACAAGACCGACGAGACAAACGCGCATACGAAGAACACTACCCTGCTGTCGGCCTTCAGCCGCAGCAGTCTCTGTTTCATATAATATCCGGCCATGGTGGCAAAAAACACCGTGGTCATGGCCGCATGGTCGCCTCCGAACAGACGGCAGAATGAAGCGTTTGCAAGCGATGTGAAGAGCATGATCCGCATGCCGCTGTGATAATGGCGTGATATTATCCGCGTGAAAAGATTTCGGGCCACAGATATGTCAAGGCGGTTATCGGTTATGTTCCAGCTCAGGGCGCTGAGTCTGGCATTAAGATCAAAATTTATGCCGCAAGCCTTGTTTCTGCATATAAACACCTCGCCTCTTTCACCATGGTGCGCATAAAGCGCTACGGCTATATTGCCTGACATTACGATTATCTCGGCTTCGTAGCCGAACGAGCTGGCAATGCGGTTTACGTTCTTGCTGATTCTGACACATGTGGCCCCACAGCCCCACAGCCACGCGGCGTAATCGGCCAGAAAGAGTCCGGCTTCGGAGATTCCGGTCAGGGTTTCATTAGTTTCCATTCAGTCGTCTTCATAATCTGAATCATCGTAGTCAGTCCTGTCACCGGGAATAAAAAAGAGTTCCCACTCCTTGCAGCAGCCAAAAAACTTATGTCGGGATTTATCTCCTGTCTGCCGGGAAATATAACAGACAAACCTCACCAGAAACGCCAACAAAACGGCTCCCACAATCACATACCAGATTACAATCGGATTTTCCATAACAAGTTGCTTAAATTTTCACGCTGCAAAATTAGCGGCTCCATCACCTTGCGGACTACGCTTAAGCAAGGATATTTCCGATGACTTGAATCGCTTTTACCGATTCTTGCTTTTTCAGGAATTTCATGAATTTTCACATTAAGTTTCGGAATTAAAGACAAAAGATGTATATTTGCATACTGAATTTTCAACCAAATCACATTCTTACCAAATCCAAGATGAAAGGAAAAATTTTTGCGGCAGCGGCCGCATTGGCTTTCATGTCGGCCCCTGTTTGCGCAAGCGCGGCAGGAGTCTCCTCTTTCCCCATAGGAGAACAATGGCCTGACACAGACGGGAATCACATCAACTGCCATGGCGGATGTATAGTCGAGCACCAGGGCAAATATTACTGGTTCGGAGAAAGCCGCACCGGGGGACACTCAGACGGCATCAGCGTGTATAGCAGCCAGGATCTCTATAACTGGGAGAATCTGGGCTATGCCGTGGTTCATCAAGGCGAGCGCGATGACGAAAACCTGCAGGACATTTCTGAAGGACGTCTGCTTGAACGTCCCAAGGTGATCTATAACGCCAAAACAGGCAAATGGGTTATGTGGGCACACTGGGAAAACGGCAAAGACTATGGTCAGGCCCGTGTGGCGGTGTTGAAAGCCGATAACATAACCGGGCCATATGAATTCGTGCAGACCATGCGTCCGAACGGCCACGACTCGCGCGACCAGACGCTGTTTCTCGATACTGACGGCAACGCCTACCACTTCTGCTCGACAAACATGAACACCGACATAAACGTGGTGCGTCTGACCGATGATTTCCTGAACTGCTCGGAAAACGAGACCCTTATCATGAAAGGGCGCAAGCTTGAGGCTACAACCGTGTGCAAGGTCGATGACACATATTTCGCCACATTCTCGGAATGCAAAGGCTGGGATCCGGCTCCGGGCCACACAGCCACAACTTCTGGCGACATGCTCGGCGAATGGACAGAAGGTCTGTCGTTCTGCGTCGACCCGGATGCAAGCCGCTCGTATGGTTCCCAGGGTGCGTTCGTATTCTCTGTAGGCGGCCTCGGCTACGACCCGAAATGTTTTATCTTCTACGGCGACCGCTGGATTCCCACAAATGTGGGCGGATCGACCTATGTATGGCTGCCCATGAGCGTGCGTTCAGGCTACCCCACTATAAAAAATCTCACAGCCGGATGGAATCTCGACGAGGTAATGAGCGAGATGTATCGTTTCAAACGCGCGAAAACCATAACCGGCAATGGGGAATACGCTCTGCTTGAGCGCAACTCAAACCGCATGATGTCGCGTCTGGGACGTCAGGCCGGTTTCTCGATCAACGATGACGACGAGACAAAGAATATAATCTTCATATTCGAAGCCACATCAGATCCCAACGTATGGAGACTGAAAGACAAGTCAAGCGGCCGTTATCTTGTGGCCAACCGCGGCACACTGCGCGAGGACAACGACGGCAGCCAGCCAAAAGCGTTGTGGCGGTTCTTCCGTCTGGCCGACGGCTACTATAACGTTGTGAACGAGGATTGCCACCGCTGCCTAACTGTCGATGGAGCATCAAGAGGCGACGGCGCTGAGATCCGCCTGGGCGCTCCCGGCGAGAACAGCGCGCAGGCTTTCGGAGTCTATTTCGATTCAAAGGCCCACAATTATGAGGAAGCGCCCATGTTCACAAAAGCCTATTTTGAAGAGATAGCCAAAGAAGTAGCCTCACAGCCGGCCATTCCACAAGGCACTACCCTCCCTTTTGAGGCGGGCAAACCCTATGTTGTGACACACGTCAGCTCAGGGCGCGCCCTTACATTCGGAACAGCTGACGAAACACCACGCATAGTGCTCTCTGACTTCAACCGCGAGCCAAGCCAGAAAATCACATTTGTCAATGCACCTGACGGAGCCAAGGCCGAAGGCTACAATATAACCGACGGCAACGGCAACTATCTGGTAAAAGAGGGGAGCTGGAACTCTTCGTGGAGCGCTGATGCAGACCTGTCGTTACCTACTGCGATATTCCAGATTGAAGAAGGTGAGGGATATTATCTGATCAAATGCAGCAATACGGGCAAATATCTCGGCACTGACGCAACAGAAAACGGATCGCAGGTCTATACAGACAAAACCGGCTCCGGACGCCCACTGAGCTATTGGAGCCTCGGCGATTTCAACAACCAGCCCAAAGCCGATCCGCAGGATCTGTTTTACGAACAGCTTGACAAAGCAGACATCATTCTGGCCACCATACCCGAGGAGTTCTGCGGACGCGGAGCTTTCGACTATTCGATCGACGCTTACAGTGCACTAAAAGCGGCATTTGAGCGTGGCCTTACTATAACCGACGACTATGCCTCAGAGGCCGAGATCATGAAACAGGCTCTGACCGATTTCGAAAACAACAAAATCATATCTCCCGATCCGTCACAGGCCTATGTGTTGCTCCACAACTCCGGCAACCATTGTGTTTTCACCGAGGAGGGAGTGCCTATGCTCGGAGAAGGCTCGGAAACAAATCACGACAAATTCTACTTTCTGCCCAACACAGACAACACCTGGTGTATCAAAAATATCCAGTCGGGCAAATATATCGCCGGCGGAAGCCCGAACAAGTGGTCGATGTACTGGTCGGAGCTGACTGACGCCAACAGCTCGAAATGGACAGTTGAGACAAGTGTATTCGGTAAAAAAATCATCAAAAGCCGCCAGACCGGCGGATATATCTGATGCGACGACACGGCCGCAGGGTCAAGCCTGTGGTGTGACAAAGGTGGAGATACAGCCAACTCTCAGTGGACACTGGTTCCGACTCAGGCCGCAGGAGTAGAGATTACAGCTGCTGAAGATTGCGGTATCCGCGTGAGCAGCATCCCCGAAGGTATAGAGGTGAGAGGCGCCGACAGTGCGCAGGCGTTCACTCTGGCTGGCGCACAGGTAGCATCGGCCAACGGAGATCCCCTGTATATGACCGTATCGTCAGGCATATATATCGTGAAAGCTAATGCTGCCGACAGTATGACTGTGTGTAAAGTGGCAGTGCGATAAGGCAAGATCAAGAACAACACACACGGAAAAATCTTATAAAATCAGACAGCCGGACGGTTATACAACTGCCCGGCTGTCTGATTTTATAAGATTTTCCGACGCGCATCACTGACGCAGGTTCAGGCGCGCAAGTCTGAAGAGCTCATGGCCTCCGTTATCATACATAGCAACGGAATCGGTGTCTATGGCACGTGCGGTCTCGACCGATTCAAGAGCCAAAAGAAACTCTGTCTCACGCGAAGTGGGCGGACACCCTTTGCGAGTAGTGGCGAGGTTGGCGAACTGCATCGAATCTGTTTTGTCGGGATCGATGAAAAGCTCACCGTTGAAGATGTTACAACCTGTTGTGCCGTGGATACGCAGATCGGGAATGTTGATTGTGATAGAGGCATCGTTGTCATTACCGGCAAGGGAGGTGCCATTGAGGGAGACAACTTTCCATGCGCCGTTGAGGAAATCCATGTTATGGCGTCGAAGCACCATTACGGTGTTACCGGCC
The DNA here is from genome assembly GCA_947177215.1 of uncultured Muribaculaceae bacterium. GTDB lineage: Bacteria > Bacteroidota > Bacteroidia > Bacteroidales > Muribaculaceae > UBA7173. The sequence goes on along the minus strand of CAMWTV010000099.1, from coordinate 894 downwards.
TCTCCTTTGAGATCAAGAAATGTGATCGGGCCTTCCTGTCGGGCCGAAAAAGAGCGGACATCTGAAACGGCAAGGTTGATGAGATACTCAAACGGTGAGTCATCGCACATTCTCATTGTAGCTATGACATCGGTCATGGCCAGCTCACCACGTGCTGCCATCACCAGACTGCCGTTTATTATGTTACATCCGTTTGAACCGTAAAAGCGCTTTGCAGGCAGATCGAAAGTAATATAAGGACGTTCCTCGCCGGTTACAGTCTTGCCCTGAACGCTGAACACTGTCCATTCGCCTCCGATTGAGAAATCGGAAGGGATATTATTTTTTACGGTCAGTTCTCCGGCTGATGACACACCATTTTTCCCATCCGACGGAATTTCGACAGTTTCAGCCTCAGCGGCCGCCTCCTTGCGGGCCTCAGCCAGCTCTGACTGTGACACAGTGCCCGGCAACCACTTTTTTTTACGGCGGTTTTTCACCGCTTTTTTGCCAGATTCCGACGAGGAGGCAGATTTATTTTTCGCTGCTGCCTGCGAAGGTGGAGCAAGCACCGGGCCATCATCCGCCCCGCCGTTATGCGACACTTCCTCCCTCTCATGCTTTATATTGCCCGAAGAACCCTTCACGACATAAGCGGGCGATCTGTCGAAAATAGCGCATCCCTGAAAAGCCATCCCCAAAATAATACAAGCAGCAGAAGAGAGAAGCTGATTTTTTGTTTCCATATTCGTCAGTCAGATCTTGTTAAAATTGAACCCGTGGCGGCTTTTCACTCAAAGTCAAGGCCAGAACGGGTTAAGTGCGCCAGAAATTATCGTTGCCCGAGAGGCAGCCAGATAAACGATACCTGCACAGGTTTCGTTATGCCGCACTGAAACGCAACCACAAATCTAA
>CAMWTV010000098.1 GCA_947177215.1 uncultured Muribaculaceae bacterium | reverse complement strand
TCCTCGATCATATCGAGAAGTTCACGCAGTTCTTCAACAGAAATCTTCTCATCTTCCACCAGAGAGCATACCGCCGATTTATAGCTGTTGTTGAAATAGTTGCGGATCATATCGCCGAAAGTCTTTTTGCGATATTCCTCCATGGGGCGCAGGGGGTAGTAGCGGTATGACTGCCCCATATCCTCGTGAGCCAGAAACCCTTTGGTTTCGAGTCCGCGCACAAAAGTCGACACGGTGTTTACGTGTGGTTTGGGCGCCGGAAGTCTTGACACGACTTCCTTGACATGCAACGGGGTGTCTGAACCCCAGAACACCATCATTATCTCCTCTTCCTTGTCGGTGAGTTCATCGGCTCCTTTTCCCCATTTCCGGTGACGTTTCAGCATTTTTGTGTTGTTTAGGTTATATGGTTGCTTTGATTGTGGCAAATATACGACTAAAATTTTAGTCCGGCAAGACTGTTGTGGAAATTCGAGCCAGCGGTTCAAAGTTTAATCACCTTTGCCGGACAGGTGTCGCGTGGCAACCGATAATTAAACAATGCTAATGTATCTTAGCAATGGTTTCAGTTATTTGCTTCATCGACAGTTTTTTTGTAATTTCGCTCCACAATTTCAGAAGCGCGGCTAATATTCCGGCATCAGTGATGTATCTGCACGGGGAGCCGCCACACACAGATTCTTTTCATAGTAACATTCATTCTAAGGTAAAATTGAAAGAAATCTTTAACATCCGACGGGCACCTCAACGGCCGCCCCTCTGGGCTTCGGCCCTTCCGATAGTTTTGCTTCTGACAGCTCTGATCTCGATTATTATTGTTGAAGGCGCCCATGCCATAAACGATTACAGTCAGGCTGTTTTGCTCGGAGCCTCGGCTGTGGCTCTCGTACTGGCGTTTTTTACCGGTGCTCTCTCCCGACGAGGACTGAAAGTGGGTTTTGCCAGAAGTGCCAGACAGATTCTTCCGGCTGTGCCTATGCTGGTTTTTATCGCTATGGTGGCCACCACATGGATGATGAGCGGGGTAGTGCCTACTCTTATCGACTATGGACTGGGGCTGCTTGACCCCACATTGTTTCTTGTCACTACATGTGCCGTGTGCGGCCTGATTTCAGTGCTCACAGGCAGCTCCTGGACAACAATCGCAACTATCGGCGTGGCATTCATGGGGATAGGCTCTGTCATGGGATATCACCCCGGATGGGTAGCCGGAGCGATAATCTCGGGAGCATATTTCGGCGACAAGGTTTCGCCGTTGAGCGACACCACAGTGGTGGCCTCGTCAACATGCGGAGTCGATCTTTTCACCCATATCCGTTACCTGATGTTCACGGCTGTGCCGGCGCTTGTAGTGGCCCTGACTGTCTATCTAATCGTCGGTTTGACAACAGAGACAGCCGGTGCCGTAGAGTCGGCTGATCTTGTCGGCGCTCTTGAACACAGTTTCTCGCTCTCGCCGCTTACGTTGCTTATCCCATTGGTTACCCTGACAATGATAGCCATGCGGATTCCAACACTTGTCACCCTTGCTTCGGCAGCGCTGATGGGATTTGTCGGTATATTTGTTTTTCAGCCTTCGCTGGCTTCGCTTCCGGATGCAACCGCGGCTCTGTGGGGCGGTTTCTCGCCCGGATCTGATAACGCGGCTTTCAACGACCTGGTGACAACCGGCGGAATATCGGGCATGATTTCAACAATCACACTTGTGCTGAGTGCCATGGTGTTCGGGTGTGTCATGATAGGCACCGGGATGCTCTCTGTGATAACCGATTCGTTCACCCGCAGCCTGCGGCGCCGCGGATCAATTGTCAGTGCAACGGTGGGCAGCGGCCTGTTTGCCAATGCGTGTACAGCCGACCAGTATCTGTCGCTTATCATCACCGGCAACATGTATCGCACGCTTTACCAGCGGTTCCGTCTTGAACCGAGGCTTCTCAGCCGCACTATCGAAGATTCGGTGTCAGTAACCTCTGTGCTGATTCCATGGAATTCGTGCGGCATAACCCAGTCGACGGTTCTCGGAGTCTCTACACTGGTTTATTTCCCGTTCTGCATCTTCAATCTTCTCTCGCCATGTATGAGCATCATAATAGCATGGACAGGCTATAAAATCAGAACTCTCAGCCGTAAACCTGTTGTCAGTGCGGCCTGAGTCTGACACTTCTTCCAAATTTACCAAAAAAGATTCCGGAACAGGAATTGCATGGGTTTGACTCCTTTGCAATTCCTGTTCCGGAATAGTTTGTTGTAACGGCTTATTGTATGGTGACTTTCTTTGTGGCTTTTCCTTGGCGGATTATATAGCAACCGGGGATGAGACCGCAGGTGCTGTCGGCAACGCGGATGCCACCGGTGGAGTAGACTTCGTATGGAAGTGTGAAGTCAATATCCGTCTCGGATCCGTTGTCAACTGTTTCGTCAATGCCGGCAGGATTGGCGTTGATTGAACGGAATAGATTCCAGGGGCATACATCTTTGAATTTGCTTTCGCTTCCGGAAGGAACATAAAGCGTGGCGTTTTCATATACCTCGCTTGGGAATGTACCGGAACTCCCTTCCAGCGGATTCGTGGTGTTATAGGTCACACTTTTTATTTTTTTGCTCTGGAAAAATACGTTACTTGCGAGAAAGTTCATGTTTGAAGGCAATGTCACAGTTTCAAGATTGGTGCATGCCGCAAATGCAAGATACCATAACGACTCAACCGAATCGGGAATTCTTACAGATGTGAGTTTTGAGCAGTGTGCAAACGCACCCTCTTCGATCGATGTGATCCCATCGGGAATTTCTATGGAAGAGAGGTTTGTGCAATTTTCGAAAGTATAACTTTCGATGCGTTTAAGTTTCTTCGGAAGTTTTACAGACTGCAATGCGTTGCACTCACAGAAGGCATTATTCTCAATGGTGTGCACTCCATCTGGGATATTAATCGACTTAAGAGCCGAACATTCATAAAAAGCGGAGGATTCTATTATCTCGACCGATTCAGGAATGTTGATAACTGTCAGTTTTGAGCATCCATAGAACATTTGATTTCCGATTTCGGTGATTGAAGTGGGCAGGCTGACTGATGTCAGGTCAGTGCATCCTTCAAATACATTTTGGCCCAGCGATTCGACAGTCTCCGGGATAATTACAGACACAAGACCGCTTTTTGAAAATGCTCCACCTCCGATTATGGTCAGCGACTCCGGAAGTTTGATTGATGAAATAGCACATTCCGAGAACGATTCAAAACCAATTTCGACCACAGATTCGGGAATGCTGACCGATGTAAGACTGCTGCAGCCATAAAATAGATAATCGGCAATCTTGGTGATAGAACTGGGCAGCTTGACTGATTCGAGATTTGAGCAATACATGAATATGTTTTGCCCCAATTCGGTTATGTCGTCAGGAAGACTCACAGACTTCAGGCTGGTGCAATTATAGAAACAAGACTGGCCGATATAGGTGACTGAATTAGGTATCGTAACAGATGTCAAAGCGGTGCATCCGCTGAATGTTCCGTTGCTAAGAGATGTGACAGAATTCGGAATAGTGACTGTTTTGAGGCTGATGCAGTCGGTAAACGTGCGATCGAGGTTTTCAAAAGAACCGGATAATGAGACGGATTCAAGACTGCTGCATTTGTAAAATAATTGACTTCCGACATATGAAACCGTATTTGGAATCACTGCCGACTTCAGGGTGGTGCATTCCATGAAGGCGCAATCGCCAATCGCTGTTACTCCGGCAGGTATGGTTACCGATGTCAAAGAGCTACATTCCATGAAGGCACAACCTCCAATTGCTGTTACTCCGGCAGGTATGGTTACCGATGTCAAAGAACTGCATCCTCTGAACGCACCAGATTCTATATATTCCACTGAACTGGGTATCGTTACCGATGTTATATCCACGCAATCGTGGAAAGCGCCTTCTTTGATGCCTACAAGATTGTAGGCTATTTTGCCTCTCATCGGTTGTGCCGGCAGATTCAGATTGCCGGTTATCACATGTCCTTCGACGATTCCGGCGGCTGCACATGTTGGAGGGTCGCTGTCGTATTCATCATATTCGTTTATGATGGTATAGTAAATTCCATCGTAATCGAAATAGTTTTGTGCTTTGGCCGACACAGAAACCGAAATAATCAGCCAGATCAATGACAGTAGCCTGTATTTCATAACGTTACAGTTGCCGCCGGGCTCACTTCATTGGCATTCAAAAAGACTGTTAAACAAAAAAGCGTGAGAGCCATACCTGTTGCCCGTTCCACGCATAGAGGCCCTGGAATTGCCCATTGGAGTTGAACGGACAACTGCAGAAGCCTCACGCAGAATATGCGACACACCAATAGCAGACGCCTATGCGCCGGCTTCCGGTGTATGAATACATATCCACTCAGGCATCTACCGTTGTCTCATTCCTGACTCCAGTTAAGAAATTTTCCATGTTTCCATGCGTCAAGAAAGAGCGTCTGGTAAACGCTTTTTATTAATGTCTGTTGCGGGGCGAAACGCTCCGCGAGAACGGCTGACCCACCCTCATTGCCCACGACCGGGTTTCTGCAAGCGGTCAGCGTTTACAAAGTTAGTAATTTTTACGGCAGCAGTGGGGTTTTATAACGAAAATTTTCGTAATTTTGTTGAATATAGGCGCTGCATGCCTGTTTTCTGAAACAGGTTGCTGTGTCTGTTTCTAAACCATTGAACACTGATTACACCGCAGATGAGTTTTTTTAGATATTTCAGGCATGCTTTCGGTTTCGGCGATTCAGCTTACGATGATGAGGAGCTGGAAGGTATCGACGCAAGGGTGACGCCGTTGCGTGAGCGCAAAGACCAACCTTTGCTCGCTGAGGGGTGTCATAATGGCGGCACGCAGGCCGATGATGCGGCCCAACCGGATCAGGCCCTGCCTGAAGTGGCGGCTGAAGGTGATGAGTGCGGTGGTCACGCCGTTCCCCACGATATATTTGATTCGGTGGTCAAGGTTTTCAACGAGGCTCTGCCTGAATTTCTGCAGCAGACCGTTGACGGAAAGGCCCAGAAAGATTATCTGTTTGAATTGCTCGAGGCTTCTACGAAAGATTATCTTGCCAAGGCGGAGGCTCATGCCCGCCGGCGTATGGAGGCTGTATGGGAAAATGATCGGCGCCGGCTCATGAAAGAGATGGACGATCTTAAGATGCGTGCCGACAAAGAGGAGGAGGGTAATTCCGAGGCCAAGAAACAGAAACTCAGTGCCGAGCGTCAGAAACGGGCCTTAAGCGAACGTGTTCACGAACTTGAAAAACAGCTGGCGAACATCGAGGCTGAGAATGAACAATACATATTGGAGAATAAAAGCCTTGTAAACAAAATAAGATTGTCGAATGTTTTGGCTGCTGACGGTATCGGTAACGTTGAGGGCGATGTGGCTGAAAAGATGCTCGAACTCACAGCCGAGGCAGAGACTTTGAGGAAGACTGTGGAGGAACGCGAAGCCGAGTGTGCCGGTGCGATCAGCAGCCGTGACGAGGCTCTTGCGGAGTGTGAGTCGCTCAATGCCGAGATCACAAAGCTTAACGAAGCCATTGAGCAGTCGAAAGCCAAGGACGATCTTAGCGATGCCATGCTTACTGAGCTTAACCGCAAGACATCGGAGGCTGTCGAGGCGGCTAAGAAGCATAAAGCGATTGCCGTAGAGCTTGAAGCCGAGGTTACAACCCTCAGGCAGCAGCTTGCAGAAGCAAAAGAGAACGCAGAGAGTCTGTCGGCTGAGAACGGCAACCTGAAAGGGGAGTGCGGGGCTTTGGCCGAGAAGCTTCGCGAGAGCATGGAAAGCCTTGAAGTGGTCGAGGAGATGAGCAGGCAGCTTGATGAGCTTGAGAAAGCCCGGCAGACGAACGAATCATTTCTGCGCAAACAGAAAGATGAGCTTATGCGCCAGGCAGAAGAGTTGCGTCAGGCACAGCTTGAGAACAAAGAATATGAGGAGACTCTCCGGTCAAAAGAAGAGACTATAAGGCGGCTGGAGGACTTGACCGATTCTTTGCGCAAAACCATAGAGAACAATCTTTATGAGCACGCGCAGTCGGAAAGCGCTTTGCGGTCGGAAATAGAACGGCTGAAAGAGAAGCGTCCACGGGAAAGAGGTGGTGTTGCCGCATCTCAGATGCAGTCGGAGCCTACACTTGATCTTGAATCGGGCAATGACTCGTTTGAGGTAAACCTGCCTGAAAAAGAGAAGCCTAAAAAGGCTGAAACCGCTGCGAGGAAGCGCAAGTCGAAGAAGGGGGGTGTCAGAATCTCGGCAATTGATGAAACCCTCGAGGATACCGACTGGCTGCTTGCCACGCCTCCTGCCGGCAGCAATGAGCCGAAGGGTGAAAGCAACGAGTTCGGCTATAAAGAGCCGGCTCGCAGGCAGGCGCCTGAGAATCCGGCGCAGATGTCTCTGTGGTGAGTCGGAAGGGGATTGATATAACGGAATTAAAGTCATTATGAAGAAGAATATATCGTTGGTAAAGCCTGTTGTGGGCATGATGATGATGGCCGGAGCGGTGAGCGGTGCGGTTGCCGCCGACACCCCGGTGATAGGTGTCAGCGCCATTTCTAAATATGTATATCCCGACAATGCAGCCGCCACGCCGGGTAAAATGAATTTTATGCCTGACGGCGAAAGCTATCTTGTGTTGTCAGACAACGGGAAGAAGATAGTGAAATACGACACTGCGACAGGAAAGGAACAGGAAACCGTGTTCGATGCCACCCACACCCGTGAGAGCAGTGTGGCCTCGGTCGAGGATTTCAGCATCAGTCCCGACGGCTCGAAGCTGTTGCTTTTTACCGGGAAACAGCCGGTTTACCGCCGTTCGTTCACTGCCGCATGCTATGTATTCGAAATCAGCCGCAATATTCTGCGCCCCCTTTCAAAGAATTTTCCGGCACAGCAGTCGCCGATATTCTCGCCTGATGGCAGAATGGTTGCCTTCGTTGCCGAAAACAACATCTATATCAAAAAAATAGATTATGATTCGGAAGTGGCCGTTACGACCGACGGCCGGAAAAACTCGATCATAAACGGATTGCCCGACTGGACTTATGAAGAGGAGTTCGGAATGACCGAGGCCATGAGCTGGTCGTCGGACTGCTCGACGCTCTGCTATCTTAGATTTGATGAGAGCAAAGTTCCGACATTTACATTCAGCCTCTATGAGGGGTGGTGTGAGCCACGGAGTGAATTTGCCCTTTATCCAGGAGCGTTCAGCTACAAGTATCCTGTTGCGGGTGAACCTAACTCTACGGTTTCAGTCCACAGCTATGATGTGGATAACCGGAAAATAAAAGAAATTCCGCTTACCGACAGCCATATCGAGTATATACCGCGCATCGCGTTTTCCAGAGGAACAGGCAATGAGGTGATGATTGTGACTCTCAACCGGGCGCAGAACCGTATGGAGGTCTATGCCGCCAATGCGAAATCGACTGTTGCCAAGTCGATACTTGTCGAGGAGTCGAAGGCATGGCTGTCGCCTGAGACCTATGAGAATCTGACATTCGGAACCGACGGGTTCAATGTGCTTTCCGAACGTTCCGGCATAAGCGAGGTTTACCGGTATTCATACACAGGCCAGATGTTGCGCAAGCTTACACCGGCGGGATACAACGTGACCGATTATTACGGAGAGGATATGAACGGTAATGTCTATTTCCAGTCGGTGCCCCCGGCCGCGGCTGTGGAATCGCCGGCAAATGCCATAAACCGTGTGGTTTACCGTGTCGACAAGACCGGGAAAAAGATCGAGAATCTCACTCCGGTGCAGGGATGGGGAAGCGCCTCGTTTACATCAGGTCTGAATTATTA
>CAMWTV010000097.1 GCA_947177215.1 uncultured Muribaculaceae bacterium | reverse complement strand
ATCGACACTCCGGGACACGCCGATTTCGGCGGCGAGGTAGAGCGTGTGCTCAACATGGCCGACGGCTGTCTGCTTCTTGTCGACGCGTTCGAAGGCCCGATGCCGCAGACCCGTTTCGTGCTCCAGAAGGCTATACAGATGGGGCTGAAGCCTGTGGTTGTGATCAATAAGGTTGACAAGCCCAACTGCCGTCCGGATGAGGTGCAGGAGATGGTGTTCGATCTGATGTTCAGCCTTGACGCCACCGAGGAGCAGCTTGACTTCCCCACCATCTACGGTTCGGCCAAGAACGGATGGATGAGTCTTGACTGGAGTGCTCCGACCGACAATATAACTCCGCTTCTCGACACTATTCTGGAGCACATTCCGGCTCCGACTGTGCTTGAGGGCGAGCCTCAGATGCTCATAACGTCGCTTGACTATTCGAGCTATGTGGGCCGTATAGCAGTGGGCCGTGTGCACCGCGGCACTCTGAGAGAAGGGATGGAGATAGGCCTTTGCAAACGCGACGGTTCAGTGAGCCGCCAGCGCATCAAGGAGCTGCACACTTTCGAGGGGATGGGGCGCAAGAAAGTGCAGGAAGTGTCGTCGGGCGACATCTGCGCTCTTATCGGTCTCGAGGGGTTCGAGATCGGCGACACGGTGACTATTCTCGACAATCCGGAGGCTCTGCCGCGCATTGCTATCGACGAGCCTACGATGTCGATGACCTTTACGATAAACGACAGTCCGTTTTTCGGTAAGGACGGCAAGTTTGTGACTTCGCGCCATATCCACGACCGTCTTACCCGCGAGCTTGACAAGAACCTGGCTCTCAGGGTTGAGCGCGGAGTGAACGAGGACAAGTGGAATGTGTTTGGCCGCGGTGTGCTTCATCTGTCGGTGCTGATCGAGACCATGCGCCGCGAGGGGTATGAGCTGCAGGTGGGCCAGCCGCAGGTGATCATCAAGGAGATCGACGGAGTGAAGTGTGAGCCTGTCGAGCTTCTGACCATCAACGTGACCGAGGAATATGCGTCGAAGATGATCGACATGGTTACCCGCCGCAAAGGTGAGATGCTGTCGATGACTACCCAGAACGACCGTGTGCATATGGAGTTCCAGATTCCTTCGCGCGGAATCATAGGTCTGCGCAACAATGTGCTGACTGGTTCGGCCGGCGAGGCTATCATGGCACACCGTTTCCTTGAATACCAGCCCTGGAAGGGGGAGATCGAGCGCCGCACCAACGGATCGCTGATTGCAATGGAGGCCGGCACGGCCTATGCCTATGCCATAGACAAGCTTCAGGACAGGGGACGTTTCTTCATCTTCCCTCAGGAGGAGGTCTATGCCGGACAGGTGGTGGGCGAGAGCGCCAAGGACAAGGATATAGTGATAAACGTCACGAAGTCGAAGAAGCTGACCAACATGCGCGCCTCAGGCGCCGACGACAAGGCCAAGATTGTGCCTCCGGTAGTGTTCAGCCTCGAGGAGGCTCTGGAATATATCAAGGAGGATGAGTATGTGGAGGTAACTCCCAACCATATCCGCCTCAGAAAGATTATTCTCGACGAGCTGGAGCGCAAAAGAGCCAACAAGGCCTGATAACTGTCGGAGGGGAGAGATTGAACAGGGAAGGGATGTAACCAATTATTATTAGAAAGAAGATGAAACCGTCGATTCCTAAAGGTACGCGCGATTTTTCGCCCGCTGAGATGGCGAAGCGCAACTATATATTCAACACAATCCGCGAGGTGTTCGGCCTTTACGGATATAACCCTATCGAGACTCCGGCCATGGAGAACCTGTCGACCCTGATGGGGAAATATGGTGAAGAGGGTGACAAGCTTCTTTTCAAGATTCTGAACTCAGGCGATTTTCTGCGTGGCGCCGACCGTGAGCTTATCGAGCAGGGAAACTGCGCGCGCCTCACTCCGCAACTGTGTGAGAAAGGGTTGCGCTATGACCTGACGGTGCCTTTCGCCCGTTATGTGGTGCAGCACCGCAATGAGCTTCAGATGCCGTTCAAGCGTTATCAGATTCAGCCGGTGTGGCGTGCCGACAGGCCGCAGAAGGGGCGTTACCGCGAGTTCTACCAGTGCGACGCCGATGTGGTGGGATCAGATTCGCTGCTCAACGAGATAGAGCTGCTGCAGATGATCGACGAGGTGTTCCGCCGTCTGGGCATACGAATCCAGATCAAACTCAACAACCGCAAGGTGCTGGCAGGCATAGCGGAGCTGATAGGCGCTCCGGAGAAGATTGTTGACATAACCGTGGCTATCGACAAGATCGACAAGATCGGTATCGACAATGTGAATGCCGAACTGCTCGAACGCGGGCTTTCGGCCGAGGCTGTGGCCGCTCTCAGACCTATCCTGGAGATTTCTGGTAGTGTTGACGAGAGGCTTGCGCGCCTTGAGCAGCTGCTTGTGGAGTCGGAGACCGGTATGCTCGGCGTGAAGGAGCTGCGCGAGGTTGTTGGCGGTGTCACTGCCCTGGGGCTTGAAGCCGAACTTGACCTGGATGTGTCGCTCGCACGCGGGCTGAACTATTATACTGGCACCATAATCGAGGTGAAAGCCAAGGATGTGGCTATCGGCAGCATAACCGGCGGCGGCCGCTATGACAATCTGACTGGGGTGTTCGGCATGCCGGGCCTGTCGGGTGTGGGTATATCGTTCGGCGCCGACCGCATCTATGATGTGCTCAATACTCTTGATCTTTATCCGGCCGACGCCCGCACATCGACTCAGGTCATGTTTGTGAATTTCGGCGAGGCCGAGGCTGCCGCTTCGATGAAAATGATGAAAGAGCTGCGCCGGGCCGGAGTGGCTGCGGAGATTTATCCGGATGCGTCAAAGATGAAGAAGCAGATGGCCTATGCCAATGCCGCCGGAGTGCCTTTTGTGGCCATGGTGGGCGAGAGCGAGATGGCCGAGGGGAAAATGGCTCTCAAGAATATGACCACCGGCGAGCAGCAGACAGTAAGCGCTGCCGAGGCAGCCGCTCTGGTGAAGGGCGTTTAACTCTTTTTTAGCAGATGCGGTGTGCCGCGTCGGGATTTTATGACTATCTTTGCCGCCGGTTGGGGATGTAACAGTTGAAAAATGAAAGGACTGAATAGAATTATATTAGTGGTGCTCCTTGCCGCGGCAGGTTGCATCGGTGCCAGAGGCGAGTTCCGCTGGGGGCCGACAGTGGGTGTTGACATCAGCAGCCTGAAGTTCAAACAGGATCTGATGACTACCGGAAATGTGGTCGGGCCGCAGGCCGGTGTTACCGGTGAGCTTATGTTTCCCGGCATAGGTTTCGGTATCGACATCTCGGCTTTCTACTCCATGCAGGGGGGAACGATGAACCTCGGCGAGAAAGAGATCTGGCATGTTGACGGATACAGGAATGAGAAAAGCCTGCTCCACACGCTTTCGGTGCCTGTTGACCTGCGTTTCAAATGGACGCGCATGAACGGTCTGGAAGATTATATCGCGCCATATGTTTTCGGCGGCCCGGTGTTTGACTTCCATATAGGTCACAACCGGCTGAAGGCCATGGAGTATGCCTTCGGCTCGATAGGCATCCAGGCGGGTCTCGGCGCAGAGCTGTATAAGCGGTGGCAGATCCAGGGATCGTATGTGTGGGGCATGACCTACGCCATGAAGGCTGTGAAGCTTCTCGACTTTTCGGGGCGTTGCAGCTACTGGAGCGTGAGAGTGGCCTACCTGTTCTGAATCTGAACGATTCCGCACCCTTTAAGTAGATAATAAAACCACGGCCTTGTGTCAGGATTCTGAAACTGATGCAAGGCCGTGGATTTTTTATGAGGTTTTCAAAGGGTGTCGATCTCGCGGAGCCAGAGAGCAGAGGAGGCGTCGGAGGGCATGCGCCAGTCGCCGCGCGGAGAGAGGCATACCGAGCCTACCTTGGGGCCGTCGGGCAGGCAAGACCGTTTGAACTGCTGGTTGAAGAAACGGCGGAAGAAAACGGCGAGCCAGTGGCGGATGGTGTTGTCGGAATATGCTCCTACCGGCATGGAAGTTGCCGGTGAGGCTTCGGTGTCGGCTTCCGGCACAGGGAACGCTGCCCGTGCCAGCATGTAGATGCGGCGTGGCGAGAAGCCGTAGCGCAGGGTGTGGTAGAGGAAGAAATCGTGTAACTCGTAAGGGCCTACGAGGTCTTCGGTTTTCTGGGCAATGTCGCCATGCTCGTCGGCAGGGGTCAGTTCCGGCGATATGGGGGTGTCGATTATGTCGTAGAGCGATTCTGTGACCAATGGCTCTGACGAGCGCATTGCGAACCACCTTACAAGATATTTGACAAGAGTCTTTGGCACGGAAGCGTTCACGCCATACATCGACATGTGGTCGCCGTTGTATGTTGCCCATCCGAGAGCCAGTTCAGACAGGTCGCCGGTGCCGAGCACCATTCCGTTTTCCTTGTTGGCAATATCCATAAGCAGCTGTGTGCGTTCGCGCGCCTGCGAGTTCTCGTAGGTTACGTCGTGAACCGACGGATCCTGGCCTATGTCGTGGAAGTGTTGTGTGACAGAGGGAACAATGGAGACCTCTCTGGAGGTTACTCCGAGCCCTTCCATGAGTCTGAGGGCGTTGGTGTGGGTGCGTCCGGTTGTGCCGAATCCGGGCATTGTGACTCCGATTATCCCTTCGAGCGGCAATGAGAGACGCCGGAAAGTCTTTACGGCCACCAGCAGGGCCAGTGTCGAGTCAAGTCCGCCTGATATGCCTACAACAAGGGTGCGGCAGCGGGTGGCTTCGAGGCGGCGTGCGAGCGCGGCCACCTGTATGTTGATGATCTCATCGCAGCGCATGTCGATCTCTGTGTCGTCGGCAGGCACGAACGGGTGGGGATTTATGTGGCGCAGAAGTGTGTCGGGGCGAACAGGAGCGGCCGGCGACACTGTGAGGGCATATGGCTGCGGCGCATTGGCTGCGGCGCAATCGGCGAACGAGCCGGTGTGGAGCCGGTCGCGTGTCAGGGCCGCTATGTCGAGGTCGTGTATCACGGCCTGAGGCTGCGACTGCCACCGGGTGTTGGAGGCGAGTATGGTGCCGTTTTCGGCTATAATGGCTTTGCCGTCGAACACAAGATCGGTCGATGACTCGCCGTAGCCGGCCGATGCGTAGACGTAGCCGCAAAGGCAGCGTGCCGACTGCTGGGCTATAAGCGAGCGGAGATACCGGTATTTGCCGATAATGTCGTCGGATGCCGACAGGTTGGCTATCACGTTGGCTCCGGCGAGCGAAGCGCCGCATGACGGGGGCACCGGTGTCCAGAGGTCTTCGCAGATTTCTATCCCCACCGTAGCTGGGCCTACGGTGAGAAGACGGCGGGTGGTCAGGGGGATGCCGTCGACGGTAGTGTCGACACCTGCGCCCGAAGTCCACAGCCGTTTCTCATAGAATTCGTTGTAGTTGGGGAGGTAGGTTTTGGGCACCATCATGAGGATTTTTCCGGCTGCGATGGCTATGCCGCAGTTATACAGGCGGCTGTTGTGAAGCACCGGTGCTCCGACAACAGCCGTGAGCGACATCGAGGCTGTGGCGCGGGCTATTGTGTCGAGCGCCTTGCGCGCCCCTTCGAGCAGAACGGACGAGTGGAACAGGTCGCCGCAGGTGTATCCGGTTACGCAGAGTTCCGGAAAGACCGCGAGCGCCACATTCTGTGAGTCGAGGCTGCGGAGCATTGAGATTATCGAGTCGGCGTTGGCCTGGGGATCGGCCACTGTGACGGCCGGCACTGCGGCGGCCACTCTGAAAAATTTATCCGGCATAGTTGTCTGTTTTTTTGTAGGTGGAGGGTCGGGGAAGGGGAGAGCGGATGTGCGAAAGTACGAAAAAAAGGCGGTAGCCGGAAAAGGTTGGGCTAAAATTTGCACAAGTGGCAAAAAATCACTTACTTTGCACTCTGATTTGTGACCCCTCCGCAAAAGCCGGCAGCCGTGATGCAGCAGCCGGTGATATGAGAGTGAGACGGCGGCCACAACGATTTCATGTTAACTAACAAAGAAACAAGATAATAGATTAACAGCCATGTCAAAGATTTGTCAAATTACAGGCAAAAAAGCGATTACAGGAAATAATGTATCGCACTCGAAGCGCCACACCAAACGCCGCTTCAATGTGAACTTATTTAACCGTAAGTTTTACTGGGTAGAGCAGGACATCTGGGTGCTTCTGACTTTGAGCAACGCGGGTCTCCGCACTATCAACAAGATGGGTCTTGACGCAGCCCTGAAGCAGGCTGCCGCCAAAGGTTATTTAACAGAAATCAAACAGCTGGATTTCTAAGCGCCGGTTCAGTGTAAATAGATTTACGTGAATCAGCTAAAACACACTTAGACAATTTCTAAAAAAGGCTCAAAGAAAATGGCAAAGAAAGCAAAAGGAAATCGCGTGCAGGTAATTCTGGAATGCACCGAACATAAGGCAAGCGGCATGCCCGGCACATCGCGTTACATCACGACCAAAAACCGCAAGAACACCACCGAACGTCTGGAGCTTAAAAAGTACAACCCCATCCTGAAAAAGGTGACTGTTCACAAAGAAATCAAATAATAACCACCCAAGAAAAAGTTTTGACTCGATATGGCAAAGAAAACCGTTGCATCTCTTCAGAAAGGTGAAGGCCGCACTTACTCAAAGGTGATCAAAATGGTAAAGTCGCCCAAAACAGGCGCTTATACTTTCCAGGAACAGATGGTACCCAACGATGCTGTTAAAGATCTTCTGAAATAAGAGGAATCCGAGACCATCGCGATTTAGAATAAACAAGACGCTGTGTCAACGCTGACACAGCGTCTTGCTTTTGCAATTGACCGAGCTGTCAGAACACGTAGCCGAGAGACACCAGGAAGTGGCCGGCGCCGAGATTTTTATGAAGTTTCACAAAGTCGGTGCCGTATGACAGTCCGAGATTGAAGCGGTTGTATTCGAAGTTGAGGGCGGCGTGCCATCCGAACTGGAAGCGGCGGTAATGGGCATCGCCCATGTCGTCTTTCGAGAAAAGATTATAGTCGTTTTGTGTTGTGGTTGAATAGAGTCCGAACGATTCAGGCCCGGCGACCGAAGCATTTGTCTGCAGGCGACCGTCAAGCTGCGCGCGGAGGTCGAGTCCGAGCTGAGGGGTGAGATAAAATCCCTGGGCCACGGGGACGCGATAGCTTACGTTTACGGGCAGATTGAGGTTTATGAAGCGGGTTTTGGTCTTGACTTCGAGAGGGTTGTAGTTGTCGGCGTCGATTATTGTCTCGTTGTTGAACAGGAAACGCAGGTCGAGTCCGGTGCCCACATAGAGGGGGAGGGCGTCGGACACGCGGAAGTCGATGTTGTAGCCGAGGCCGAAGCCGTTGAAATAGGAGTTGTCGGCCCCTTTGGGATAGAGCGTTGTCAGGTCATAGAATACCGAAGCTTTCTGGATGTGCTGAGGAGCGTCAGACTGTGCCGATGCTTTAAATCCGACTGTTGCCGGCAGGGCACACATCAGAGCGGCTGCGGCAAGTAGAGTGGCGGTTCTTTTCATAGTTACGTTGTTTGTTAAAAGTCAATATCGGTGTGTCCGCGTCGGCATGAATGGTGACGCGGTTATGACTATATAACAAATTCAACGGTGATTGGGTTGAAATGCTGTTGCAGTGACCCCGGTGTGCGGGCTGTGTGCCGAAGGCTCAGTTCTTGCGGAATCCGTAGGCCGACTGGAATTCTGCGAAGAAGTCGTGGCCGAGGGCTACCGATATGCGGCAGAGCAGTTCTGTGTCGATGCTGCTTTTCCTTAGAATTTTGTAGACGTTGGTGCCTGGCTCTTATAGACATATCCGAGCCCACGAGACGTAGAAGAATAGCGAATGCCGTCGTCTGGGAGAAAAAAAAAAGGG
>CAMWTV010000096.1 GCA_947177215.1 uncultured Muribaculaceae bacterium | reverse complement strand
GCCTATGGTAAGGGTGCCGTCAGTAACTTCGACAACAAGAGGCTCGTTTTTGTATTCGCCGTTGAAAAATGCCAGCGAGGCGTTTCCGAGGCTGTTTGGTGCCCATTTGCCCCCTGCATGGAGGTCATGGTTGTCGTCTGCCTGGTCGGCTCCTCCGGCAAATGTCGACATCAGCGGCAGGCTCTGTTCGTTTGCAAAATATCGTGTACGCAACACTTCGGTTCCGTTCTCATATCTGTTCACGCCGTCACTGTCACGATAGAAGCCCTGCACCGACACACGGTATATTCCGTTGGGTATATCCGTGATGGTCTGCCGCATCTCTATGCTTGCCGAGTTCCAGCTTTCATGAGCACGGTTACATCTCACCTTGTCATCTCCTGCAACCGGATTGTTTCCACCTTCGAATCGGGCGTTCCATGCCGCATAGCGCTCGTCGTTAAATCCGAAATTCGGGTCTTGCACAAGCCATGTCACATCTACGGGGTTATTGATGGCTCCGGCAGCCATGGCTTCAATGCGCTCCTGACGGCTGACAAGCTGCCAGATGTTATTTCCGGTAGCGCATCCTGTCAGGAATCCGTTATCGCCCATCCCAAGCGATCCTGACTCCGATTCGATTCTGTAGGCGTTTGGCACATCACTGTCAGCTGCGCGGTTAAGCTGCCAGATCGTTACAGCATCGCCTGTATCCATATAAAGGTTCTCTCCGCCGTTTATGCTGTGGTTGCCGCCGAACCGTGGATTCAGACGATATCCGTCACCTTCGGCAGAGATCTCCACATCGAATCCTCTTGTGTCGAGCTCGGCTCGGGTGGTGAAATGGTCGGTGCGACGGTCATTGTTCTGGAGCCACAGGCCTGTGTCGGCGTTATATAGGTAAAATATGCCTTCTCCGGCTTCGGAGCCTGTGAAAGGAGAACTGCCGGCTGTTGCCGATCCTGAAAAAATGGTGGCCATTAAAGCCGTTATATATAGGTTTCTGTTTTTCATTGATAATCAGATTTATCGGTTAAGTATTTTTTTGTAAACACCGGTTCCGTCGGCCAGCCTGATCTCGGCCAGATAGATACCGCTGTTGTCAAGCCTTACTTTGCAGGTTGTTGTGTCGCTTGAACCGTATGCCGCCAATGAACCGTCAGTGCCATAAAGCCTCATGGAGCTTATCTGGCGGTTGCTTTCAGCGGTTATCACACCGTCGAGGCTCGTCACATTCACTTTTGAGTCTGCTGAACTCACATTATCCAGTGCGCCCGATGCGCCCTTTTCACCCAGCCGGAACTCAAGCCATGTCCACGACTGGTCGTGGCGCGCATCAGGGATGCTTTCCGATTTGAAGCTGTTGCCTCTGCGGTCGTTCACTTCGATGGTTGCAGCCATGCGCTGGTTTTCGGGAGCTGAGGCCTTTCCGAGCACTCTCCAGGGAATCGCAGCCTCCATCACATATCCCTCGTCGTTGCTTTGAATCTTATAGACAGTGCCTGTGGCGTCGTGGGTTACCCATGTTCCGGCATCTCCCTGACGGCATTCCAGTTTCCCGTCGGCAACAAAGAAAAACTCAAACATTCCGGCCACAGGGGTGTCGTCGCACACGTCGTCGGCGTCGATAAGCAGCTTGACACCGTCTTTGAGCAGACGCGAGTATGATGTTCCTGTCATTGGGGTGTCGTCGTCGACCGCAGCCACGAAATAAAGGTTGTCGTCATCATAGCTGAAATCGGCATATACATTGCGCGACAGTTCGCTGGATCCCATTTTAATCTGGTTAGCCAGTGGGGTGGTGTATTCGCCCTGCGCGGCAACGCCGTCGACGGCAGGTGTGCTGTAACAGGCCGTAAGCGTTTTTACAGGTGTTCCCGTCACCATGTCAACATGCCGGCGGTTGTTCACTCCGCCGGCTCCGTAACCGCCAAGGGCGCATACCGTGTTTTCGCCTATCACCGACACAGAGTTCACCTCGATCGATATCCGCGATTCAAGATTGTCGGGAAACGGCTGCGACATGGCCTTGAAGCCTCGTCCGTTCTTGTCTCCCACATAAACATACATGTTCATTACTCCATAGTCGCCGCTTTTGTAGAATGACTGCCTTGACAGAATCGTCTCGCCTGACTGCATCACTCTCATATAGGGCGCCCCTCCGAATGTCAGCGGGCACCAGTCATAGTCTATCACCTGCGAACGCATGGGGCTGTTGGCTCCTACCGGCCCGTTTTTCCAGTTCTCCTCAAGAGTGGTGCGCACTGTCACCGGCACGAAACTGCCCATCCCGGGCCAGCCGTTGTCTTCGATGGTAACCACGATGCTGTCGCCCAGAATCACGGCGGTGGGCATCCCGTCGCGCGAGCCCGGACGGAATGAGATCGTTTCCGGGCCATCCCAGTTGTAGCCTTTGTCCTGCGACCTGAACAGCTGTATGCACTGTTCGCCTGAGTGTGTATATGGAGCTTCGTCCGACACATAGAGATGCACCTCTCCCGACGGCAGCTCGAGAATCACAGGTTCCCATGTGCCGTTGTCGAATGTTCGTTCGCCGTCATACACAAACACATCGTCGCTCCATGAGGCCCCGTTGTCCTCGCTTATACGCAGGCGCACTCCGAAACGTCCGTCTGGCACACTTTCATCGGGAAATCCTATATTGTAGGTTATTATTATCTTCCCGTCTGTAAGCTGATACAGATCCACGTCGAAATAATGCAGTCCGGCAGGCGGATAGAACACCGTTTCCTGCGGAGTCCATGTCTGTCCCATGTCGTCGCTGTAGCTGATAACCACATTCCAGTCAACTTCGGTTGCTGCAAGCAGACGCCCGTCGTTGAGCTGAATCATGCGGGCATACCATCCGCCGTCGAAAATTGTCTGCTGACTGCGCATATCCCAGAATATGCGCGATCCCTCGTAGGGAGCAACTCTCTTGGCCGGTGCAGAAAGCATACATGCGGCAGCGAGAGCTGTTAAACACATTTTTTTCATAAAAGTTTGGTATTAGGAGTGGGTACGGGAAAATCCCGTCTTGAATTTCAGTTATTTCGTATTATTGTCATGCCGCCGTTTACTGACCGGTCTTTTGAGCGAAAACCCGGTCTGCGATTCTTAAGCAATGTAGTTCCGGGATTCGACGGCTTGCCATTGTGTTTACGATTACAAAGTTAATAAAATTCTGATAATTACCCCCCCCAATTGGTTAAAATTATTTAAACATCGGTATTTCTTGATGCTTTTGTTGCTTGAATGGAATTATATCTAATATACTTATCTGTTCCTGCTTGAATTATATAATAACAGCAAGTGTAAGAAATGATCATTTAACCCTGTTTATTGGTCATTTATTGCCGTTTTCCGGTCACATTCCGATAAATTCTGTTCAGATAGACATATAAGAGACAGACCGTGAGTCAAAATGTTGAATTTTGACTCACGGTCATGTTTTATGTCGGGATAAGACTCTCCCGATTCGCGGCAACTGCGTTATATCGCTATTTTGAACGATTCGCCGTCAACAGTGACTATGTATATTCCGGGGGCCATCTCTTCGCCTATGGCCACTTCGGTGCCGTGAACTGTAAATGCGCGGGCCGAACGATAGCTGCCGGCTATCACAATGGCGTTGTTAAGCGCATAGACTTTCACTTTGTCGGCCGGCGCTATAGTGTCGGTCTGAGGTGCGTCGTCACCGGCCACCGAGGCCGAGGCATACACGCAGAACTCTCCCGGTGACAGCATGGCGCTCACCTGACCTGAGGCTTGCGATGTCAGCTGCGGGTCTGTTTTCCATGAGGCTGCCACAAGCTGGGCGTTTTCGGCTGTAATCACTGCCGTCTGTACGCTTACACTTTTGCTGCCGCCGGTAACATCGGGATTAAACAGGCCGATCACCTCCTTGTTGCCGTTGCGCAAAACAATGCTTCGCGGCTGGCTGAGTGCCGATGAGAAGCCGTTTATCACAACCTCAGTCTTGTCTGATGCAAACAGATCGGGATTGAGCAGACGCAGGTGGCAGAGCGCGCGATACACATCGTGCAGCGCCTTGCGTCCATCATCTTTAAGATCGTCCCACTTTGGTGCTATAGCGCGGAGTTTCTCCAGATCCGACCCCTGGGCGTCGTCGGCAGCAAGTTCGCCGAACTGCCATATCATTTTCGACCCCGGACAGCACAGCATCTGCGCGGCAACCGATCCAAGACGCTTTATCGCACCCTCCGACGGGCTGCCGCCGCTGTATTTAACCGTCTGATGGCCACTCTCTACAATAGCGCGTGCAATGCGCTTTTCATCGTGGCTTTCGGCATAGTCAACAGTCTGTCCTGCCACACGGCCCCATTGAGGAGCATAGAATCCGCGCAGGTCGGGCGAACCTGTGCCTTTCGCATAGTTGGCTGAATTCCCGTTGATATTTATCCAGTTCAGCTGCCCGTCGGCACCGTTGTCGTTCTCTTCCGATGCCTGGCCCAGCAGCTCGTTGATATGGATGGCATTCTCGTTGACTTTCATGATAGCTTCGTGAAGCTCTTTCATGCGTGCCACACGCGACTGGTTATAGGTGTCGGTCGCCGAATTACCCGTGTTGGCATAGCTTGAATTGTCACCCAGTCCTTTCACAAGGTCAAAGCGGAAACCGTCAACTTTATAAGCCTCCATCCAGTAGGTCAGCACATCTTTCCAATGGTCGGTCACAGGCTTGTAGTCCTGACGCCAGTCGTTGAGCACACTGTAGGCATGTGGCGCGCGGGCATTGTAGAAGGGGTTTGATGCTATCGGATACATCTGATACCAGGGGTGCAGTCCGTCTGACTGGTTGAACACTATGTCGAGAATCACGGCAATCCCGTTGCGATGGCATTCCGCCACAAAGTCGCGCATGTCGTCAGGTGTGCCGTATGCCTTGTCGAGCGCCATATAGAAATTCGTGTTGTAGCCCCATGAGTTGTTGCCGTTGAACTCCATTACCGGCATCAGCTCCACAGCGTTCACTCCTAAATCGCGCAGATAGCTGATTTTGGGTAAGGCCGACCGCAGGGTGCCGAAGCTCTTGCCGTCCAGATCCGATCCGTCGCCGGTAAAGTCGCGCACAAGCAGTTCGTAGATCGTCAGGTTCCGGCGGTCGGGAATGTTGAAATTCAGAGTAGCCTCGTCCCAGTCATATTCGTCGATGTCGCTCTTGTAGACAGCGAGCATCCTGTCGTTGAACAGATCGTAGGGATATTCCGGCATATCTTTGAAACAACCCTTGGGCAGCGATCTGTCGCTCCACGGGTCAAGCACAAGACGCGCATAAGGGTCGCCTACCGCAATTTCAGTGTCAACCAGATAGTAGTAGGGCAAATATTCACCCTCTGGCAGCGGGGTAGAGGTGGTTGTCCAGAAGTAGCTTATCCCTTCTGCGTCATGACGGTTCATCAGGCCCGTCTGGGTCGGCTGATAATTGTCCCATTTGCCCATCAGCATCACCGATTTCTTCTGTGGCGCGGCCAGACAGAAAGTAACTGTGCCGTCGCTGTTTCTCACCGCCCCCTGCACGGGCTTTCCTCCGGGATACACCTTCACGGGCGATTCTCCCGGATATGCCACAGTTATTTCACGGGTCAGAGTTTCCGAGGCATTGGTGGCAGTGGCGGTCACCTTGTTGAAAGCTCCCTGAGTTTTGAACTCGCAGCTTGCCGTGAGCAAGCTCACACCGCTGGCGCTTTTTAGCGGCTTGCCGTCGACACTTATTGCCAGGTTGGCGTTCTCCGAGGCGGACACACTGAAGGTTATTGTCGTGCCACTGCTGATCACCGTAGGCGAATCAGCCGTCAGGCTCATCTGGAATCCCTCTTCGTAAATGTCAAGAAAATTGTCGGCCGTCTGGCTTTTTCCGTCGGCCGTGCGCGCTATTACAGCTATTTTTGCCGGTTTCTCATCAGATTTCAGACCGAAATATGTCCTGATATCGCCGATCGGCAGTTCCCATATCCCATCCTGGTTTTTCACGAATTTCTTGTTGTCGGTGTTGTCGTTCCAGTCTCCGATTACATGAGTCCATACCGATGGAGCCGATTCGAGCGTGACCCCGATATGGGCATAAAGCACTGTGGCGCTTTTAAGCGCTGCCACATCCGACTGCGACGCGTCAAATAGAATCCTGACATTGCTGCTGCTCTCCTGCACTATTGCGGGCGAAGTCGAGAACATTGCCGCCACAGCCGCCAGATGGCCTGTAAGCACCGATAATACACACAATAATAGAAATTTTCTCATCTGGTAAAAGATAAATTGACTGTAAGTTAGATATAATTATAGAATCACAGAAAACACTTCCTACGCCGGTTATGCGGCGTCTGTTTTGCAAAGTTACAAAATAAATCCGTTCCCTTTAAGCCTTAAAAATCCGAAAATCGTGTTCTCGGCCGGAAACTCGGAATTTACAGACTCCCCGGAAACCGTGTCCCCGCTTATCGGTTATGACGGCTCTTTCTCGACGCGTCGATTCTCAGCAGAATGAACAGCAGGAACGTGAATCCCCACAGCGAGGAGCCTCCGTAGCTGAAAAACGGCAAAGGAATGCCGATCACCGGACACAGCCCTATGACCATGCCGATATTTATGCAGAAGTGAAATATCAGATATGATGCCACACAATAGGCATATACCCGTCCGAACACAGTGGGTTGCCTCTCGGCAAGCGATATCACCCGCAGAATCAACGCCAGAAACAGCGCTATCACGGCAGTTGTCCCGAGAAAGCCCTCCTCCTCGCCGATGGTGCAGAAAATGAAATCAGTGTGCTGTTCAGGCACATATTTCAGTTTCGTCTGAGTCCCTTTGAGAAATCCTTTTCCCGTGGCCCCACCCGATCCGATGGCTATTTTCGACTGGTTCACATTGTAACCAGCGTCCCTCGGGTCATCCTCGATGCTCAGTGCCACCTTGATTCGCTTCTGCTGGTGGGGCATCATGTTCGAGAACACCAGATTCACCGAAAACAGGAAACCAACCGAAAGCAACACTGTCACCACTGTTATCCGCAGTTTTCGCGCCTTGAGCCTGAGCATCTCGAAAAGGCAATAGACCATAGCCACACCTGTAACGGTGAAGAAATAGGCATATCCCCCAATCTGCAAGTCCCATATCGACAGAATCCACTCAACCAGCGCGCTTCCGGCAAACCACAGAAACACATTCCGAGCCACCTCGAAACGGCGCACATACACAGCGAGCATCACCACAAGAAGCGCCATGACCATACACATCACGACAAACTCACCCGACGGAATTCCCAACACCATCGACTCGGTGTATTTGATTGCAACCACAAAAATAACAACCGCCCACAGTGCAGCAAAAAGAACCATCCCGCTCATTCCCTCGCGGAAAAGCACAAAAAACAGCGACAGATACACCAGCGCCGAACCGGTTTCTTTCTGGGCCAGAATCAGCACTATCGGCGTGAAGATTATCAGAAACGCCCGCATATAGTTCTTCGCCGACGCGTTCAGGTTGAAATTATAGGCGCTGAACATTTTGGCCAGGGCCAGGGCCGTGGCAAATTTGGCGAATTCTGCCGGCTGAAGGCTCATCTGGCCGAACACAAGCCACGACCGTGACCCCTTGATGTCGGGTGCTATGAAAATCGTGACCACCAGCAACACAAGCATAGCCAGATAAATCGGATAGGCATATGTCTCATACATACGCGCGTCGGTGATCAGCAACACCATTCCCAGCACAAACGACAGGCCGATCCACCTTATCTGCTTGCCAGAAAACTCCTCGAACGAAAAAATGTTGGCATGGTCGAAATCATAGCTCGCGGCATAGATCGAGATAACGCCGGCTGTTACCAGCAGCAGATACAGCACAACCGTGAACCAGTCGATATGACGGAACACCGATTCCCCCTCCTGTGATCGTC
>CAMWTV010000095.1 GCA_947177215.1 uncultured Muribaculaceae bacterium | reverse complement strand
ACCAACAACACCGAAACCTCAGGCGCCCGTAACGCCGCCGACCGCAACGCTCATCTGCGCGAGGTCACCGAAAGCGAGTACAGATACGGCTGCGTCACCGACATCGACACCGATATAATTCCGGTCGGGCTGAACGAGGACGTGGTGCGCCTCATATCCCGTAAGAAAGGTGAACCCGAATGGCTTCTTGATTTCCGTCTGAAAGCCTACCGCCACTGGCTAACGCTCACCCCTCCCGAATGGGGACACCTGAAAATGCCGCCTATCGACTTTCAGGCCATAAGCTATTACGCGGCACCGGTAGCAAAAGAAGGGCCCAAAAGCCTCGATGAAGTCGACCCCGAGCTTCTGAAAACCTTCGACCGGCTCGGAATACCCCTGCAGGAGCAGAAACAGCTTTCGGGCATGGCAGTCGACGCCGTGATGGACTCCGTATCCGTAAAGACCACCCACCGCGAGGCACTCGCCGAAAAAGGGATCATCTTCTGCTCCATCTCCGAAGCGGTCAAAGACTATCCCGATCTGATAAAAAAATATCTTGGAAGCGTGGTGTCGTATAAAGACAACTTCTACGCCGCGCTCAACTCGGCCGTATTCTCCGACGGGTCGTTCGTCTACATCCCCAAGGGTGTAAGATGCCCCATGGAGCTGTCGACCTACTTCCGCATCAACGCCGCAGGCACAGGCCAGTTCGAACGCACTCTGATTGTGGCCGACGACGATTCATATGTGAGCTATCTCGAAGGGTGCACCGCTCCCATGCGCGATGAGAACCAGCTCCACGCAGCCATCGTCGAAATTGTGGTCGAAGACCGCGCCGAAGTGAAATATTCAACCGTGCAGAACTGGTATGCCGGCGACAAGGACGGACGCGGTGGCATCTACAATCTGGTAACCAAACGGGGGCTGTGCCGGGGCGACTATTCAAAACTATCATGGACTCAGGTCGAAACCGGATCGGCCATAACATGGAAATACCCCTCGTGCGTTCTTGCCGGACGCGGCGCCACAGGCGAATTCTATTCCGTGGCCGTGACCCGCAACAGGCAGCAGGCCGACACCGGCACTAAAATGATACACCTCGCGCCCGACACACGCAGCACAATCGTGTCAAAGGGGATCTCGGCCGGAAAAAGCGAGAACTCCTACCGCGGGCTCGTCAAAGTGACTCCCGCAGCCGACGGAGCCAGAAACTACACCCAGTGCGACTCGCTGCTTCTCGGCAGCGAATGCGGCGCCCACACATTCCCCTACATAGATGTGATGAACCCCACGGCCGTTGTCGAGCATGAGGCTACCACCTCGAAAATTTCTGAAGATCAGATTTTCTACTGCAACCAGCGCGGCATACCCACCGAAGAGGCCGTCGGGCTGATCGTCAACGGATATGCCAAAGAGGTGATGAACAAACTGCCGATGGAATTCGCTGTCGAAGCCCAGCGGCTGCTCCAGATAACACTCGAAGGCTCAGTAGGCTGACAAAAATAAAATTCGAAAAATCCGCTTAAAACCATACGCATAATGAGCGACGAAATATTGCTTAAGGTCACAGACCTCCGCGCCAGAATCGACGAGAAAGAGATTCTCAAGGGAATAAACCTCACAGTGCGCCCCGGCGAAGTCCACGCCATCATGGGGCCTAACGGATCAGGCAAATCAACCCTGTCGAGTGTGCTCGCGGGCAATCCCGCCTTCACCGTCACAGGGGGAAGCGTCGAGTTCCACGGCATCGACCTGCTCGGCCTGTCGCCTGAAGACCGCAGCCACGAAGGGCTGTTCCTCTCATTCCAGTATCCCGTCGAGATTCCCGGAGTCTCCATGGTCAACTTCATGCGCGCGGCCGTCAACGCCAAACGCGAATATTTCAACGAGCCGCCGTTGAGCGCCGGCGACTTCCTGAAACTCATGCGCCAGAAACGCGCCATTGTCGAGCTTGACAACAAACTGGCCTCACGCTCTGTGAACGAAGGGTTTTCTGGTGGCGAGAAAAAACGCAACGAGATTTTCCAGATGGCAGTGCTCGAGCCGCGTCTGGCCATACTCGACGAAACCGATTCAGGCCTCGACATCGACGCCCTGCGCGTAGTGGCCGGCGGTGTAAACCAGCTCAAGACATCAAGCAACGCCACTATTGTCATAACCCACTACCAGCGCCTGCTTGACTATATCAGACCCGACTTCGTGCATGTGCTTTACAAAGGTCGCATCGTGCGCACAGGCGGCCCCGAACTCGCCCTTGAGCTTGAAGAGAAAGGTTACGACTGGCTTAAAGACTGAATCTGAAAATGAACAACGCACTCACACAATACACCGACCTTTACCGGGAAAACCGTCAGGCCATCGACAACGGCTCGGCCGCACCTCTCAACGCGTTGCGACCCAAAGCCCTCGAAGCCCTTGAAGCAGCGCGGCGACTCCCCGTCAAAGGCGATGAAGGCTTTGAGAAAACCTCGGTCAACGACATGTTTTCTCTCGACTTCGGAGTCAACATATCCCGCGTGGGGATACCCGCCGACATAGCCTCGTCATTCCGTTGCGGCGTGCCTAACCTGTCGACCCTGATGGGCATCGTGGTCAACGACCGTTTCACCCCCACGTCGACTCTCGTGAGCAACCTCCCTGCCGGAGTCTCCATGTGCTCGCTGCGCGAGGCTGCCGAGAAACATCCGCAGCTCATAGCCGGGCACTACGGCTCGGCGGCCGACCTCTCGAAACCGGGAACAGCCCTCAACACCCTCCTGGCCCAGGACGGAGTGTTCATCCACATATCGCGCGGCACACACCTTGAGAAAGCCCTCCAGCTTGTCAGCATAATGGCCGCTCCCACGCCGATGGCCTCGTTCAGGCGCATACTGATTGTTGCCGACGAAGATTCCGCCATCTCGGTGCTGAAATGCGACCACACACAGGTCAGGTCGGCGCAGTGCCTGTCGTCAGAGGTTATCGAGATCATAGCCCGACGCGGGGCACGAGTCGAGTTCTACGACATCGAAGAGAGCAACTCCGACACCTCACGCTACTGTCAGGTCTATGTCAGGCAGCATGAAGGGGCCGAAGTCAACATCTGCGGTTCGACTCTGACAAACGGCGTGACACGCAACGAATACAACATAGACATAACCGGCCCTCACACCCGCACACGCCTTTCAGGCATGGCAATCGGCGCAGGCACACAACACATCGACAACTGCTCCGACCTGCGTCACGCGGCCTGTCACGGTCACAGCGAGCAAACCTTCAAATATGTGCTCGACGACGAATCGACCGGAGCCTTCGGCGGCAGCATAGAAGTGTGTCACGGCGCCCGCTTTGTCGAGGCATTCCAGAGCAACCGCAACATAATAGCATCGGCCGGAGCGAAGATGCACACCAAACCGCAGCTGCTCATCTACAACGACGATGTGAAATGTTCACACGGAGCCACAACCGGCCAGCTCGACGCCAAAGCGCTGTTCTACATGCAGACCCGAGGCATACCTCTGGCCGAGGCCCGGCGCATGCTCATGCAGGCATTCATGGCCGATGTCATTTCGGCAATAGACCTCGAACCCCTGCGCGACCGCCTGCGCCACATGGTCGAGCGGCGTTTCGACGGATGCGAGGCCGGATGCCGCGAGTGCCTCAGCTCCAAACAAGATGCCAACTGAACCCTCTACTGAAAAATCATGCCAACCTACGATGTTGAACGCCTGCGCCGCGATTACCCCATTCTGGAGCGGCAGGTTTACGGCAAACCGCTGATATATCTCGACAACACGGCCACCTCGCAGACTCCGCGACAGGTGGTCGAGGCCGTCGAGAACATGTATTACGCCCACAAGGCCAATGTGCACCGCGGAGTGTTCTCGCTGTCGCAGGAGGCCACAGCCATGCAGGAGGCCACCCGCGAGAAAGTGAGAGACTACATCAACGCAGCCTCCACATCCGAGATAATCTTCACCCGCGGCACAACCGAAGGGATAAACCTTGTGGCGTCAAGCTTCGGCAGCTTCTTTGAAAACGGCGACGAGATCATACTCACAGCCATGGAGCACCACGCCGACATTGTGCCTTGGCAGCTGCTCGGCATGCGAAAACGCATCAACATCAGGGTAGTTCCTGTACACAAAGACGGAACTCTCGACCTCGACGCATACCGTTCGCTCTTCAACGAGCGCACCCGTCTGGTGGCATTCACCCACGTGTCGAATGTGCTCGGCACCGTCAATCCGGTCAAAGAAATGACCGCCTACGCCCACAGCCTCGACGTGCCGGTGCTCTGCGACGGCGCCCAGGCCGCACCCCACATGGCCATCGACGTAGCCGATCTCGACGTTGACTTCTATGCCTTCTCAAGCCACAAAATGTATGGCCCCGCAGGTGTGGGAGTGCTCTACGGCAAAGAGAGTTTTCTTGAGAAGATGCCGCCCTATCAGGGGGGAGGCGAGATGATATCGCATGTAAGCTTCAAGAAAACCACATTTGCAGATCTTCCGTTCAAATTCGAGGCGGGTACACCCGATTTCGTCGACATCGCCGCATTCTCCGCCTGCATCGACTACATCCGTTCGGTAGGGATCGACGCCATTGCCGCCCACGAACATGAGCTGCTTGAATGGACTACCGCCGAAATGATGAAAATACCGGGAATGCGCATCTTCGGCACAGCCCCGGGCAAATGCGCGGTCATATCGTTTCTCATGGGCGACGCCCACCACTACGACACCGGGATGCTGCTCGACAAACTCGGCATAGCCGTGCGAACCGGCCACCACTGCGCCCAGCCCCTCATGGAAACCCTCGGCATCGAAGGCACCGTGCGCGCTTCGTTCGCCCTTTACAACACCCGGGCCGAAGCCGAGGCATTCATAGCCGCGCTTCACCGCATAGCTCCGCTTCTCGGCATCGAATAAACAATCGCGCAGCTGCCTGAAGCCTGAATCCCGCATTGTCAGGCGACGCCCCTGTTTCCGAAGGGTTATTTAATCCTGTCCGGATTGCGGGCAATGAACTCCTTCCATGAGCGCG
This sequence comes from uncultured Muribaculaceae bacterium, assembly GCA_947177215.1. Taxonomy (GTDB): domain Bacteria; phylum Bacteroidota; class Bacteroidia; order Bacteroidales; family Muribaculaceae; genus UBA7173. The sequence continues at coordinate 2,931 of CAMWTV010000095.1, read as the reverse complement.
GGCCACCCGAAGGGATCGGTCGCGACGTCTCATAGAAATGACAAAGAGCGGCTCCCAGGGCATCGGTCGAGTCAAGCTCTTTCAGCATCGACTCAGGAGAAATAGCGAGAATACGCCGCAGCATCTCCCTGACCTGCTCTTTCGACGCGGCCCCGTTGCCGGTTATGGCCATCTTGATCTTACGCGGCTCATATTCTGTGATCGGCACATCGCGCATCAGGGCGGCAGTCATGGCCACCCCCTGCGCCCGGCCCAGTTTAAGCATCGATTGCACATTTTTGCCGAAGAAAGGCGCCTCAATGGCCATTTCATCGGGCAGATATTGCTCTATCAGCCCTGTCACACGCTCGTGAATGCGCCGCAGCCTCATATAATGGCTCTCGAACTTGTCGAGTTTCACCACCCCCATGGCAATCATCTGCGGCTTTTTGCCGTTGACCCCCAAAATGCCATAGCCCATCACATTGGTTCCGGGGTCGATTCCGATTATAATCTTCTCGAAATCCATTATTTGCCACCGGTTTCGATCACCTCCATATAGGTGGTGAAAAACATCATGCGCTCACCCCAGCGCGAGTGCACGTCATCGCGCAGAATGGCGGCAGTCTCGTCGTGCCAGCGCTGTGCGGCATTCATGTCGTCGGCCGGAAGCTGCACCGCTATGCTCTCCGTGTCAGGCTCGATGCGGGTCAGCACACGCGCCACTACCGGAGCGCCGAACACTCCCGCCGAGGCGGCCGATACAAGATATACATTTTTAACCCAGTCGAGAAACTCAGCCTCCAGCGGGGTGTGAAGCACAAATGTGGTGTTGAGAAGTATCATTGCAGAGAATTGTTTCTTTTACGTTGTATATAGCGGGGAATGAAACGCAGATGGTTCCACACAGCCCGCGGCCAGCCGTAATAGTAGGCCATTATGCGGAAACGCTCCATAAGCGACCTGCGGTGATTGCGCGTTGTCATCCCCTCGTTAAGATAATCCACAATCACCTTCCCGACCGGAACATTGCGGCGCGAATGCTGCAGCACTCTGATGCACCATTCATAATCGGCCGAAAACCTGTATCGCAGGTCATAGTTGCTTGTTATCTGCCTCAGAGCCACGAAAGCCTGATGACACACAACCATTCCGTCGGCAAAGCTGTCGAGAGTCAGATTGTCGGGGGCCGACAGATGACGCTCCCCCACACGCCGCCGTTGGCTGTCGACAAGATCGGTCTGCCCGTAAACCACACCCGGATAATCGTTGTCCATTATTATGTCGGCTATTGTCTGAAGCGTATCGGGCGAATGGAAGGTGTCGCCTGCATTCAAAAAAATCACATAGTCGCCCGATGCCTCGGCCAACCCTTTGTTCATGGCGTCGTAAATCCCCTTGTCGGGCGAGGAGAACACCCTCTTGCGCCTGTTCTGAAACAGCTGGGCGGTTTCAGTGGTGCCGTCGGTCGAGGCGCCGTCGATTATCAGATGCTCATAAAGGCCGCAGGTCTGCGAGGCCACACTCTCGAGTGTAGGTTTCAGAGAAGAGCCCGCGTTGTAGGTCACCGTTATCACCGAGAAAAGAGGCCGTGCCCCCTCGGCTGCGGATGGCGCTGTTGTCGAAGTCATACTGACTGATTTTAGTGTGTTCCGACCACGCTGCACGCCCCTCGGCCTAAGCCGGGTCTGCGCGAAGTCAATAAACAAAGTTATGCAAAATAATCTGAATTGCAAACCCTCCACATATAACTTGTCTTTAAAAATAGCTGCCGCACGCTGAGGAATTATAGATAATTCTGTATCTTTGCAGCCGGATTGCACTCTCCCCACTCCGGCATAACCACCTTGTGTCAGTAACGCGGCGCAGGGAAGAAAAAGGATAAATAAGTCATTTGCAACGCTCTCACCTCTATATAATCTCGATTTTTCTGCTCTGCATGGTCACGGGAAAGCTCTTTTCACGCGATGGAGTTGCCATGCCCGACAGCCTGACGCCTGCAGAGCTGCCCGACACTATCCAACCGATAGTTCAGGCAAGTGAGAGCATCGACTCGGCAACACCGCTCCGCGCCGACACTGCCGGCCGCTCCAAATCGCTGATACGCCGCCAGAAAGTGGATCTCGACGCCCAGGTCAACTTCTCGTCGAAAGACTCGATGATTCTTATCGGCAAGCAGACCACCTACATGTATGGCGACGCCACCGTCGACTACAACGACCTTAAACTCGACGCCGCCGAGATACAGCTCGACCTGAACAACAGCGAGGTCTATGCCTGCGGCCGTGAAGACAGCGTTGGCGATCTGATAGGCACACCGATCTTCGACCAGGGAGGCAGCTCGTATGAGTCGAAGATAATGCGCTACAACTTCAAGACCGAGAAAGGCTTCATAACCGATGTTGTGACCCAGCAGGGTGAGGGATACCTGACCGGCGGACAGACAAAAAAGACAAAGGAAGGCGACTATTACATAAAAAACGGACGCTACACCACCTGCGACGACCACGAACACCCCCACTTCTGGCTTCAGCTCACCACCGGAAAGATGAGGCCTAAAAAAAATGTGGTCACAGGGCCGGCCTACATGGTGCTCGCCGGGCTGCCGCTGCCGCTGGCTGTGCCGTTCGGCTACTTCCCCTTCTCCGACAAATACGCCTCAGGAGTAATCGTGCCCACTTTCGGCGACGACTACAACCGCGGATTCTATCTCAGCGACGGAGGCTATTACTTCGCCATAAACGACATGATCGACCTCGCTCTTACCGGCGAAATCTACACCAAGGGGTCATGGGGGCTGTCGGCGCAGTCAACCTACCGCAAACGCTACAAATTCAACGGACACTTCAACATAAACTACCTCAAGTCGATCTACGGCGAGAAAGGCGACCCCGACTACTCCACCGCGACAAACTTCCAGGTGATCTGGAACCACTCGCAAGACACCAAGGC
>CAMWTV010000094.1 GCA_947177215.1 uncultured Muribaculaceae bacterium | reverse complement strand
TCTGGAGGATGCGGAGTGCAACATTGACTCGCTGGCCGCGAAGGTGAACATGTCGCGTTCAAGCCTCCATCGCAAAATCAAGGGTATGATGTCGATGACACCCAACGATTTTGTGAAGGTGATAAGGCTGAAGAGGGCCGCGGAGCTGATAGGAGAGGGGCACTACCGCATAAATGAAATAGCTTCGTTAGTGGGATATAATTCCATCAGTTATTTCTCGCGCAGTTTTTTCAAACAGTTTGGTGTGCTTCCGAAAGATTTCGGTAAGAAGTCTGACTGACAGTGGTGGAAACCAATAAACAATATGATATATGTTCAAAAGACTGAAATTTGCAATTATGATGGGTGTATGTGTATGTGGTGTGACCGATGCGCAGCGCCTGGTTCCGGAAGGGGATAATCCGATGAAATGGGGCGACACTTCGCGCACAGGGACGCCCTTTTCAAAGGATCCCCATGTGGTAGGCTTTGAAGGGGATTATCTGATGTATTATTCTATCCCGCCGGGGTCGAGCCCCGGAGAGGAGGGGTGGGCGATAGGAATTGCCCGGAGCAAAGATCTTGACAATTGGTCGAAAATAGGAGAAATAACACCCGCACCGGGTTGTGAATATGAAAAAAACGGGTTGTGCGCACCTGGAGCGATAGTTCGCAACGATACGATCCATCTGTTTTATCAGACTTATGGCAACGGCCCCAAGGATGCCATCTGCCATGCATGGTCGACAGACGGGATAAACTTCACGCGCAATGCAACCAATCCGGTTTTCCATCCTACAGGCGACTGGAACAGCGGCAGAGCGATAGATGCTGAAGTCGTGGAGTATAACGGAAAATATCATATGTATTTCGCATCGCGCACACCTGATCACAGGGTGCAGATTCTCGGGGTGGCTACGGCGCCGCTGTCGTCTGACTTTTCGCGCGACTGCTGGACGCAGGCCTGCGATTCATCGATATTGTTTCCGGAACTTGAATGGGAGGGGGAGTGCATAGAGGCTCCGTCGGCGATAGTGAATAACGGGGTGCTCTATATGGCTTATGCCGGAGCCTACAACAATTGTCCCCAGCAGATCGGGCTTGCATACAGTCTTGACGGAATCAGATTCCACCGTCTGTCGGTCAATCCGTTTCTCGAGGTTGGTGCTGCCGGCAGCTGGAACAGCAGTGAGTCAGGTCATCCACATCTTTTCAGAGATGATGCTGACGGCAAGACATATCTGTTTTTTCAGGGAAACAATACGATGGGGGGAAACTGGGTCATATCGAAACGCCGCCTTATCTGGGAGTGACAGGGGGGCGGACGTTTTGCCGGGCCGGATTCAACTGCTGAGGATTCCGTTTGTTGCTTAAGTGTGGTGAAAAGTTTGTAACTTTACGCCTAAGATGAAAGCGGATTGTTTCGGCAAATATGGAATGAACAGACGGATTCTGGGGGTGGCTCTGCCTTCGGTGGTGGCGAATATCACTACTCCTTTGCTCGGACTGGCCGATACGGCGATAACGGGGCATATGGGGAGCGCGGTGTTTATCGGCGCCATATCGGTTGGTGGTGTGATGTTCAATATGCTTTACTGGCTTTTCGGATTTCTGCGCGCCGGAACTTCGGGGCTTGCGGCGCAGGCGTGGGGCGCGGGCGACCGGACGGCGCAGGGGCTTGTGTTGTGGCGTTCGCTTGCTGTGGCTGTTGGTGCGGGGGTTGCGATGGTGTTGCTTCAGTGGCCTCTGTTGTGGGTGCTGCGATGGTTTGTCGATCCGGATCCGCTTACGGCTTCGCTGGCCGGGCGTTATTTCTCGATTCTCATTTACGGCGCTCCGGCGGTGCTTGCCACTTATGCGCTGTCGGGCTGGTTTCTGGGGATGCAGAATTCGAAGATGCTGATGATCAGCTCGATAGTGGTGAATCTGGTGAATGTGGCAGTGAGCCTGACTCTTGTGTATGGCGCCGGATGGCAGATCGAGGGTGTGGCCACCGGCACTCTGGTTGCCCAATGGGCTGGGCTTGGTGTGGGGGTGTGGCTGCTGAGGCGCTATCATGTTGCGTTGCCGAGGCTCAGGGATGTGCTGAAGGGAGATGAGCTGAAACGTTTTTTCAGAATAAATCTCGATGTGATGTTGCGCACGCTCTGTCTGATGGCTGTGACTTTGTGGTTTACGAAAACCGGGGCATCGCAGGGGGCGGTGATTCTGGCGGTGAATACGTTGCTGATGCAGCTGTTTCTGTTGTTCTCGTATATGATGGACGGGTTCGCGTATGCCGCAGAGGCTCTTGTGGGGCGTTATGTGGGGGCGCGTGAGCCGGAGAATCTTCGCAGGTGTGTGAAATGTGTCATGCTGTGGGGAGCGGTGATGGCGGTTTTGTTTACTGGAGTATATTTTTTTGGAGGTGAGGCGTTTCTGAGGCTGCTTACCGGCGACGGCGATGTTATAGAGGCGTCGAAGGAGTATTGGATGTGGGCTGTGGCTGTGCCTTTTGCCGGATTTGCTTCGTTTGCGTGGGACGGGGTGTTTATAGGTGCCACTCTGACACGTCAGCTTCTGGTTTCGATGGGTGGCGCCATGGCTGTGTTTTTTCTGGTCGAGGTGACTTTATTTCCGGTTGCGGGCAATCATGCGCTGTGGCTCGCGTTTATAATATATCTTGCCATGCGGGGAATTATTCAGACTGTGCTTTACAGACGATGGCAGCGATAACCAATATAACTTGCCTGATGAAAAGAATATTTGTGATTATGGCCGCATTGGCGGCTGTGACGGCTGTGGTAGCCGAGAATCCTGAGAATCTGACCGACAGCATGGCCAAGGTGAGGCAGAAACAGGATGCGGAGACGGAGTATATGCGGCTTGTGGAGCAGGCTGACGAGGAGGCGGCGAAGGGGAACTGGGAGGTGGCTACGGAGTGTCTGCTCGGTGCCATGCGCAGTGAGCCGGGGAATGCCCAGAATGTGATGCTGCTGTCGAATGTGGGTATGATGCAGTTTTATATGGGGGAGGATTCGCTGGCTCTGCACACTCTGACCGAGGCCCGCGCCATTGCTCCGGCCTCGGTTGTGATTCTCAACAACCGGGCGAGGGTGCTTGCGCGGATGGACAGACTGGATGATGCCCTCTGTGACTATAACCTGATAATAGAGATGGATTCGACCTATGCTTCGGCCTATCATGACCGGGGTGTGGTAAATCTGCGGCGGGGCCGGACGGATCTGGCAGAGAACGATGTTGCCAGATACAGGGAACTGCGTCCTTCGGCCGCGGACGGGAAACTGCTTCAGGCGGTTGTGTTCGGATCGACCGGACGACCTCAGGAGGCGATAGCCCTTTATACCGAGCTTCTGAAACAGAAGGAGGAGAGCGTTTATTTCTCCGCACGGGCTATGTGTTATCTTGAGACGGGCGAACTGCCTGAGGCGGCCGAGGATATTGCCCGCGGTCTTGAGCTTGATCCGGATGATCCGGAGCTTTATTTCTGCCGTGCGCGGCTGAATCTGCTCCGCTACCGCGAGGAGGATGCGCGCGCCGACGGGCGGCGTGCACTTGAAGCGGGAATCAATCCGTTGAGGGTGAAGGCCCTTTTCGACAAGAAGCGTTAAGGTCAGAAGGAGAACTGGCAAAGGGCGCCGACGCGGCGGGCGTAGCGGTGTGTGCCTGACACGTTATGGCGGCACCCGAGGTCGAACTCGGCGGCAACCTGGAGGCGTGGAAGGATGTTCCAGAACAGGTTGATGTCGGCGAACCATCCGCGGCGGTAGGAGTCGGGCGAGAGCGGGTGGCTGGGGTCGAGATGGCTCTGGCTGAACGATGCGCTGGCGAAGATGGCGGGGGTGAAGTTGTATTGAAGTCCGAGGCAGTAGCCGAATGCCCGCGGGGCATAGAGTTTTCCGGGGTGTCCGGGATCGGCAATGAGGTCGAAGTTTCCGGCGAGCAGGTCGTTGACAAGCGATGCGTAGCCATGTCCGTAGCTTGCGGTGATATAGGTGGTTATCTGTGGGAGCGGATGTGCCACGGAACTGAGCTGGAGGGCCCATCCGGCCACGGTGTTGTTGTGCTGACTGATAAGGTTGCGGTAGGAGAGGCCGCGCAGAGTGCCGGAAAGGCGGATATGCTCACCGTTTCCCCACTGATATTGCATGAATGCGGCTGCTTCGGGGAGCCATGAGGAGCATTTTTCGGTCAGTTCCGGCTGCTGTTCGATCTGTTGTGTGGGATTTTCGAGCGAGAAGGCTATGCTGTAACGGTTTCGGAAGGTGTGCATGTAGCGCACGAGCACGTCAGTTTTGCTGAGTTTGTCGGCTGCGCCCTGGGCATCGACTGTGGGAACCATGGCGGCCGGGTCGGAGAATGTGGAGTTTGCCAGACCGACTGTGAAGTCGCCGAGAGTGGCATATGCTTTTTTCAGTTTGAATCCACGGTTTTCATATCCGTTGAAGTTGGCTTCGATGTAAAGCCGGTAGGTGCCGATGGGGCTTCGTCCGATCATCTGGAAGAACAGGGCTGTGCCGGCCGGGGATGTTCCGAGTTTGCGGGAGTTGGCTTTGTCGGCAGGAATGGGGATGATATAGGGCATGAAACCGTTTCCGGGAATAGCGCCGCCCCAGTCGTACCATCCGCGCATGCGCACCACTCCGCCGATGCCCATCAGCATTTCGGCGCTTTTGCTCATGAAGAGAAATGTGGGAGCCTCGGGATCCTGCGCATGGCGGAACTGGTCGGTGTAAAATGCTATAGCGAGATTACGGAGTGAATCCTGCTCGGCAGTGGGCACAGCAGGGGTGTCGAGTCTGACTACTTTCGAAGTGTCGCTGTCGAGCCTGATTATTCTTGATGTGGCCAGCACGGAATCGGTGTGTCTGTCGACAAGGCTTTTTGTGTCGGCATGCAGTGAGATGGCTAATGCCACCGGCAGGATAGCAGCAATGATGAATCTGTTCATAGGGCTGAATTAGCGGTGATAGTGTAAACTTTACAACATTTAAACAATATTAAGGTTGAATAGGTTCTGTAAAATTGCTAACTTTGTGAGCGACTGAATATATTGACTGAATCCAATTCTGTTAAGAAAATATCAAGCAATATCATGAGAAAATACGGAAAAATCCTGGCGGCTACCACTTTAGCCGCAAGTGTGGGGTTCGGGGCGTTTGCGGCCCACAACGAACTGACAGTGCAGACCAACCGACCGGGGGCTAAGATACAGCCAACGATGTATGGTCTGTTTTTCGAGGACATCAATTATGCCGCCGACGGCGGTCTTTATGCCGAGATGGTTAAGAACCGCTCGTTTGAGTTTCCGCAGAATCTGCAGGGATGGGTTACATTCGGAGGGGTGGAACTCAGGAACGACGGCCCGTTTGAGCGCAATCCGCATTATGTGCGCCTGACTCCGGCGAGCCATGCCCACAAGCATTCGGGCATAGAGAACGAAGGCTTTTTCGGAGTGGCTGTGAAAGAGGGTGAGGAGTATCGCTTTTCGGTGTGGGCCCGTGTGCCCGACGGTGGCGAAGCGAAACTCAAGGTGGTGATAGCCGACACCAAGTCGCAGGGAGAGTCGCAGAACATAGCCACGAAGCATATCACTGTGAATTCGCGCGAGTGGAAGAAATATACGGCGGTTCTGAAGCCGAAAGTTACCGAGGCGAAAGCGAAACTGCGCATATTCCTTGAACGTCCGGAAACAACGGTGGATCTAGAGCATGTGTCGCTCTTCCCGGTCGACACGTGGAAGGGGCATGAGAACGGTCTGCGCCGCGATCTGGCCCAGAAGCTTGCCGACATAGAGCCCGGAGTGTTCCGTTTTCCAGGGGGTTGCATTGTAGAGGGAACTGAAATCGAAGACCGTTACCAGTGGAAAAACACGGTAGGGCCGGTTGAGAACCGTCCGACCAATGCCAACCGCTGGCATTATACGTTTACCAACCGTTTCTATCCTGACTATTATCAGAGCGGCGGTCTGGGATTCTATGAATATTTCCTGCTGTCGGAGGAGATAGGGGCGGCGCCTCTGCCTGTGCTGAATGTGGGTCTGGTGTGTCAGTATCAGAACGACAAGGAGGAGGCTCATGTGGCGGTTGATGAGCTTGACGAGTATATTCAGGACGCTCTCGACCTGATAGAGTTTGCCAACGGGCCTGTCGACAGCCAGTGGGGCAAGCTTCGTGCCGAAATGGGGCATCCGGCTCCGTTCGGTCTGGAATTCATTGCCATCGGTAACGAGCAGTGGGGGCCTGAATATGTTGAGCGTCTGAAGCCGTTTGTGGCGGCTATACGCAAGGCTTATCCCGATATCAAGATCGTTGGTTCGTCGGGCCCTGACTCGGAGGGTGACAAGTTTGACTATCTGTGGCCGGAGATGCGCAACGTGAAGGCTGATCTGGTTGACGAGCATTTCTACCGTCCGGCCGACTGGTTCCTGAGCCAGGGTGCCCGTTATGACGGCTATGACCGGAAGGGGCCGAAAGTGTTTGCCGGCGAATATGCCTGCCACATAAAGAAGAAAAAATGGAACCATTATTATCCGGCGCTTCTCGAGGCCGCTTTCATGACCGGTCTGGAGCGCAATGCCGATGTGGTGCATATGGCGACCTATGCTCCGCTGTTCGCCCATGTAGAGGGCTGGCAGTGGCGGCCTGACATGATATGGTTTGACAATCTGCGCTCGATGCCTACGGCCAGCTATTATGTGCAGCAGCTCTATGCCAAGAACCGCGGCACGCAGGTGGTGCCTCTGACAATGGACAAGAAGCCCCTGACAGGAGCCGAAGGGCAGAACGGGCTGTTTGCAAGCGCTGTGTGGGACGGTGACAAATCGCAGTATATCGTGAAGGTTGCCAATACTTCGGCAGAACCTCAGGAGCTGACTCTGAATTTCGCCGGCATGAAAAAGAATATGTCGATTTCGGATGGAACGGTGACCACACTGCAGTCGGATGATCTTGATGCGGAGAACACGCTTGACAATCCGGATCTGATAAAGCCTGTGGAGACTCAGGTTTCGGTGAACGGAAAGAGTTTCGACACAACAGTGGCTCCCTACAGTTTCGCTGTGATGCGGTTTAATGTAAAGAAATAAGCAGGACAGATGAATATGACCAGACTATTTCCGGGCATTGCTCTGACCGCGGCATTACTGTTGTGTGCTTGCAGTGGCCCTAAAGAGAGGAGTGTAGAGCTACCTGTGATTACTGCGGCCAATACCGTGCTGATAGATATTCCCAAGGTTGATCTGACCGACAGTGTGACAGTGTTGCATGTGAAGTCGTTTTTTTATCCAAACTGGTGGATAAAAATCGCGCCGGAGACCTATCTGCTTGCCGACGGCAAGAAATATGCCATGACGGGGGCAGAGGGGATTGTGCCCGGCGAGGAATTCTATATGCCTGAATCGGGCGAGGCGGAGTTCACGCTGACGTTCGAACCGTTGCCGTTGTCGACAAAACGTTTCGATTTCATCGAGGGGGACGCACAGGGAGCGTTCCGTCTCTGGGGGATCGACCTGACCGGCAAAGAGGCTGCTGAATTTCCCGACGGTCTTCCGAAGGAACTTAAGAAGACTCCTGCCGACGGGCCGATGCCCGCCCCTGTGTATGAGATTGGGAAAACAACGGTAAATGTTCACATGCTGAACCTGGCTCCGGGGATGAATGTTGAGGCGGAATTGTATGTCACGACCATGCAGCATGATCAGGAGGAGTATCCGGTGAAGTTTGATGACAGCGGGAACGCATCGGTGACATTCAATCTGTGTGGCTCGGCAAAAGCCATTCTGGTTGATAATTCCTCGCATCGTTGCTTTGGTTCTTTCTGGGTGGCACCGGGCGAGACTGCCGATGTGTATGCGGATATGAGAATCACGGGCGACTGGGCCATGAGCCATCGTGACCGTGATGATTCGTCGAGTCGTCAGACGCGGTTTTTCGCGAAAGGGAGGTTTCAGGATCTGAACAATAATCTTGCAAAGGATCCGAAGCGTGCCTATATGCAGATTTACAG
>CAMWTV010000093.1 GCA_947177215.1 uncultured Muribaculaceae bacterium | reverse complement strand
AAAACAACAAACGCGCCAGATCCTGATTTCTCAAGGGCCGCTCGCCACTCTGTAGGCCAGAAGGCGGCAACCCTGAAAAAAGCTCGGACAGAGCGCGGGCGTTAACAAGAATGCACTTTCACATATCGCGAGATGCCTGACGGGGATATGATTCCCGGATGACTCTCCGGCACTCCTGCCTGAGCCACGGCACCCCTTCCCCTCACGGAGTAGTCTTGCTGTCAGAATCTATATCAAGCAGAATCCGGTCAAGACCCTCTTCAAACGATTCAAACATCTCCTCCGCAGCCTTTATCGCATGGCTCTGAGTAAAAAACAGTTCGGCGAACCTGAATGCGACCATCGAAAGCACCTCCGAAGGAGATTTGCTTTTGAATTTGGCGCTCCATGAGTTCCAGAGCCTGTTCACATTATACTCGGCCTGACGAATTATCTCTTCATCCTCACGGTTTATAACCAGCGGAATCGGAGCCTGGTTGGCGATTCGTATTGTTATGTTCAGTTTATCATTCATCGTGTCTTATCACCTATTCGTTAAGATCGGCGATACACTTGTCGATTTCCCGCACTAATCCGGCGAGCACATCCCGAAGTCGCTCCACATCCCTGCGATTGGGAGTGAGCGTGGTGGCCAGCTGCAAAAATTCCACCTGACGGCGGAGGCCTTCGTTCTCAGCGCGCATTCTTGCAAGCTCACCCTCCAGCTCCGCAACTTTTGCCTCGGCCTCATCGCGCCTGCGCCTTATAAGCGCATAGCGGTCAAGTAGAATCTTAGTCTTGGCGTTAACACGGTCAACGGTCTGCTGGAGCTCAACGGCCATACTCATCCAAATTTTTACAAAAGTAATAAATTTTCCCGACACTCCGCCACTTCCGGCCAAAATTATTACCGTCCGCCGTTGTTTGACATCCGTTCACCCCCGAAAAAACAGCCATGAGTCAACATATTGAATATTGACTCATGGCCTTGTTAAATATCCGTATGGCGAGCACGCCCGCCCCGACAGGCAGCCGTCAGCGAGTAAGCACGATGTTCTTCTCTGAAGCGATGCGACGCATATTCAGCACAGCATAACGCATGCGTCCGAGAGCGGTATTGATGCTGACACCGGTCACCTCGGCAATCTCTTTGAACGACATGTTACGATAGAAACGCATCTCAAGCACCTCTCTCTGTGAGTCTGGAAGCGACTCCATTATGCGGCGCACATCGGTATTGATCTGCCCGGTCACGAGCACATCCTCAATATTCTCCTCGCTCAGGTCGCGGCGGTTGAGCACATCCGTGTCGTCATTGTCGACCGAGACAGTGTTTTCGCTCTTTTCCTGACGGAAATAATCTATAATCAGATTGTGGGCAATGCGGGTTATCCATGCCGAAAATTTTCCGGCATCGTAATATCGCCCCTGTTTTATTGTCATGATCGCCTTGACAAATGTCTCCTGAAAAATATCATCAGCCACATCCTTATTCTTCACTATATTCAGAATATACGTGAAAACTCGTGTCTGGTGGCGCTTCAGAAGAGTGTCAAAAGCCTTGTTGTCACCATTGGCATAGGCCGAAACCAACTTCTCATCGGTTAGCCGAGTCATTTTCTGCATGTGCAAGTGTATTATTAAGATTAGGTAGAGCTTTTGCGATAGGCTAAAAATTTAGTGAATAATTGCACCGGTAAAAAATCCGAATGATAGAACGTTTAATCTTAAAACGGTTAAAAATAAAACTCCCGAGGGGACGGAAACGTCTTGCTGTCCGACACCTCTTATGCAAAGGTAGAAAACTTTTTTCACCCAACCAAACTTTACGCCGTCAAATCTTACACAATTCATATTTTTTCACCAATACAGCACAATAAACCCGCCGCGTTAAGCGTTGCAAACACTCGAAAGCCTCAAAAGAAGATTTTTTCACAACACAACAAAATAAACCGCCCCCTCAAGCGTTATAACAATGTGGCTTAGACAATTATTTCAGTCAACAGCCACTGACCAAAATAGCATTTTATTTATCTCCACGAATCACACGCGCTTGCCTATGAAGAATGTCTCTACCCCTCTGATTCCAGCCGGTATGACTTCACCAAAACGCCCGTTGCGCCGCATGCCGGCACCCCGCAAATCCACAATCATGCAACTGCAGCAGTTCGCACGTTCTTACACATGCGTGCCCTCGATGCCTGTTGCGCTCGGCGCATTTGTCGCCAACTGACCACAGGTCTTATAAAAAAATACATTACAGCCGGACTACGGATCATACACAGATCCGCAGACCGGCTGTAATGTATATTTGCATTTTTATGCGACAAATGTTAACTTTGCCGCACCGGACAACCCCGCAAACAGCTCCGGAACACAATGACATAAACAGACCCGAGGCTTCCCGACCGGCCGGGTTATACATTTTTTGACTAACCAACTATCAGATGAAAAGAATTTTGCTAAACGCGGCGGCAATGATGCTAATCACCGCCACCGCAATGGGCGTTCCCGCCCGACGTGGAACCAGAACGGTCACACAGGCCGACGGAACCACCATCACACTCCGCCTCGTAGGCGATGAAAACTTCCATATATACACCACCGCCGACGGACACACCGTCAGCATGGCCGACGACGGAAACTTCCATTACATCCTCCCCGACGGGCAATCTGCCATAGTGGCCCACGACGAAACCCACCGCACCGAGGCCGAAGAGGCATTCCTGTCGGCCAATTCCCAGAAGCTTACCGTCAGATCTCATTCGCTGCCCGGCCGGCGCAGGCAGCAGTCAAAACGCGTCGATTCCCGCGCCGACAACACCATCGAACACATCCCGACCACCGGAACACGACGCATCCCCGTGCTGCTTCTCGAATACTCCGACTACCGTTTCCGCGACGGAGAAGACGCGAAAAACACCTTTACCGAATTCTTCGACAGCGGCAACGAAAGCGCCCGGCAATATTTCATCGACCAGTCTAACGGCAAATACACTCCGCAGTTCGACATCTTCGGCCCGTTCACACTCTCCAAAAAGCGTTCGGCATATGGAGGCAACGACTATCAGGGCTACGACAAAGGCGTAGGCGCCATGGTAGCGGAAGGATGCCTCGGCCTTGACTCCGAAATAAACTTCTCGAACTACGACACCGACGGTGACGGCGAGTGCGACGTAGTGATCGTGATCTATGCCGGCGACGGCGAGGCGTCATCCGACGACCGCGATGCAGCCAACTCCATATGGCCATGCCAGTGGGAACTGGCCGAAAGCGACTACGGCCGCTCGCTTACCCTCGACGGCGTGAAAATCGACCGTTTCGGCGTGTTCAACGAACTCAGCGGCTTCGACCTGAGCCAGATCGACGGCATAGGCACCTTCTGCCACGAATTCTCACACTGCCTCGGCCTGCCCGACTTCTACTGCACCGACAGCTATTCCGACTACTTCGGCATGGCGCACTGGTCGCTCATGGACTACGGCTGTTACAACGACGACGGCTACACCCCCATCGGCTACAGCGCATACGAGAAGAACTACATGGGCTGGATCGACTACGTGACCCCTCAGGAAAACACACTCTACACCCTCCCGGTGTTCAACAGCAAGAACGCCGACAGCGATGTGGCAATAAAAGTATCAAGCCCCACAAACGCAAACGAATACTACATAATCGAAAACCGCGCCCGTCAGGGATGGGACAGATTCATGCCCGCCGAAGGCCTGCTGATAACCCACGTAACCTACGACGCCTCGAAGTGGTATTACAACGAAGTCAACAACTACTCGACCCAGGGCATGACCATCATCCCCGCCGACAACACCCTTAATTACAATTCTGAAAGCTCGCTCGCCGGCGACCTGTGGCCATACAACGGCAACGACGCCCTCACCGACACATCAACCCCGGCAGCCAGGCTCAACCTCGGAAACCAGCCCTACATGGGCAAGCCCATAACCGAAATGACACGCAACGCCGACGGCACCATATCACTGTGGTACATACGCGGAGCACTCCCCAGAATCGAGACCCCGGCAATCACATCGATCAGCCACACAACATCGTCGCTGACTGCCGAATGGCAACACACATCGCCGGTCGATGTAACCTACACACTTCAGGTGCGCCCTCACAGCGATCTGGAATCACGACACCTGATGTCGGCCGATTTCACCCAGGCCGACCACGGATGGAGCACCGCCAATTTCACCGAAGTCACAACCGACGGCATCCGCCTCGGCTCCGGAAAGCAGCTCGGCGCCATCACATCGCCGGCATTCACCCCCTCCGAATCAACCGTGACACTCGTTCTCGACGCCAAAAACTACGGCCTTGACGAAACCACAATCCGCATAAGCTCCATTAGCGGCGCCGGAGAAATCATCGAGTCAGTCAACCAGCCCCTCACATCCACTCTGGAATCCTACATCCTGACCCTCGAGACCACCGGAAACCAGCCCGCCTGCATCCGCGTGGAAACCACCACCACAAAGAAGCGCGCCTACATAGCCTCGGCCACCGTCTACAACGGCGATGTCACCGCCCAGCTCGACGGCGCTTCACGGATTCAGGAAAACCGCACCGGATCGCTCATCACAATCGAAGGAATCACATCCATGAGCCATACGGTCGAGAACCTCGAGGAAGGCGCGCTCTACGACATCCGGCTGAAAGCAGTTCCCGTCAGCACCGACGAATATCTCGACAGCGACTGGACAGACTTCCACACCGTCGATATGTCGGCCAACACAGGCACACACATCACCATAGCCCCGTCGGAGCACCCGGCCGAAGAATGGTTCACCGTGCAGGGAACACCCGTTGCCCCCTCTGCCCTTCTCCCCGGCATATACATCCGCCGAAGCGGAAACACAACAGAAAAAATAGTCATCCGCTGACACTACGCCATAAACCCTATATATAGGCACAACTGAAATTTACGGCTGCAAAGTTTGGCTAAACCGATGAAAATAGCTAACTTTGCAGCCGTTTGGCAAAGGCAGTTGTGCGCAATGCGCGTTCCGGCCGCAGCCAAATCGCAATAAAATAATCTTATTATCAAATCATTAGTGTCAAAATGAACCACTACGAAACCGTTTTCATTTTAACTCCCGTTTTGTCTGACGCTCAGATGAAGGAAGCGGTAGAAAAGTTCACCAAAGTGCTCACCGACAACGGCGCCACAATCGTGAACGAAGAGATCTGGGGTCTGCGCAAACTCGCCTATCCCATCCAGAAAAAATCAACCGGGTTCTATTCTCTCGTTGAATTCGACGGAGATGCCTCTTTGGTTAAGAAACTCGAGACAGCTTTCCGCCGCGACGAGCGCGTGATCCGCTTCCTCGTGTTCCGCAACGACAAATATGCCGCTGAATACGCTGCAAAACGTCGCAACCTCAAAGCAGCCAAAGCCAACGCACCCAAAGAAGAAACCGTAGAAACTAAGGAGGATTAAACCATGGCACAGACTCAATCAGAAATCCGTTACCTCACTCCGCTGTCAGTGGATGTCAAAAAGAAAAAATACTGCCGTTTCAAACGCAGCGGAATCAAATACATCGATTACAAGGATCCCGAATTCCTCAAGAAGTTCCTCAACGAGCAGGGTAAAATTCTGCCCCGTCGCATCACCGGCACTTCTCTGAAATTCCAGCGCCGTGTGGCTCAGGCCGTTAAGCGTGCCCGTCACCTCGCTCTGCTCCCCTTCGTGACTGACCTCATGAAATAATCATATCCCATAACCGATTCCCTTTTAGACATCCAATTATGAAAATTATATTGAAAGAAGATATCCAGAACCTTGGCTACAAGGACGATATCGTTGAAGTAAAGGACGGTTACGGCCGTAACTACCTTATCCCCCAGGGCAAAGCCATCATCGCCAACCCCTCGAACATCAAACAGCTCGAGGAGAACCAGCGTCAGCGCGCCCACAAGCTCGCCAAGATCAAAGCCGACGCCGAAGCTGTTGCAGCTTCACTGGCTGATGTTTCGCTCACAATCGGCGCCAAAGCTTCTGCCACCGGCACAATCTTCGGTTCGGTCAACAACATCCAGATCTCCGAAGCCCTAGAGAAGCTCGGTCACAACATCGACCGCAAGATCATCGTGCTCAAAGAGTCTGTTAAAGAACTCGGCAAATACACTGCCAAAATCAACCTTCACAAAGAGGTTTCTGTTGAAATCCCCTTCGAGGTTGTGGCAGAATAATAACCGCACAACACAACAACAGAAGCTGTGTCGTAATCATTACGGCGCAGCTTCTCGTTTTTATCGCAACACCGTCGCCCCGTGCGCATCAGCCCAACAGCGACACAATAGCATTCACATCCGTGTCGCCCCAGAAATCGGCGATGGTAAGCCACACAAGAAGCAGCAGAATCAGAATCCCCACACCGAAATAAAGCCACATGCTCGCTTTACCCTTTTTCTCGTTTTTAGGTGCCATAGTCTTGAAATCTTTAAATAAACAAAATAGCTGAATACGTGCAGGCCTCGCCTGCATCACCATTAAAACGCCTCTCCGCCACGCAAGGTTTTGGCAGGCTGCCAAATGTGGGGATTTTTTTGTACCTTTGCAGAATATGGGACGCCTTTTAGCCATCGATTACGGAAAGAAACGTTGCGGCATAGCCGTTACCGACACCTTGCAGATTATAGCGAACGGCCTCACGACAGTAGAGACCTCACGGCTTGCCTCATTCATAGCCGACTACACGGCCCGCGAGCAGGTCGACCTCATCGTCGTGGGCTATCCTACAACCGTGCGGGGGGAAGAGTCCGAATCCATGCGCTACATACGTCCCGGAATCGGAAATCTCAAAAAAGTCATCCCACACATCCCGGTTGTCTTTGCCGACGAACGCTTCACATCGGTGCTGGCCCACAAGGCAATGATCGACGGAGGAATGAAAAAGACAGCGCGCCGCGACAAAGCCATAGTCGACGAGATTTCGGCCACGATCATACTCAACGACTATCTCGAGAACCGCAAATTCAAATAACCCCGACAAACAACACATACACTACATAAAAACATGAAACTACCGGTATATCTCTACGGTCACCCCGTGTTGAGAGAAGTGTCAGAAAATATCACACCCGATTACCCCGGCCTCGCCCAACTGCTGGCCGACATGTTCGAAACCATGTATGCCTCTGAAGGCGTCGGGCTCGCAGCCCCGCAGATAGGCCGCAACGACCGCATCGTGGTAATCGACGCAAGCCCCGTGGCAGAGAACTTCCCCGAGTGCGAGGGGTGGAAAAAAGCGCTCATCAACCCCGAGATCGAAGTGCTCGACGGCGAGACCATAAGCCGCAGCGAAGGCTGTCTGAGCCTGCCGGGCCTCAGTGAAGACGTAAAACGCGTAGAGCACATCCGCCTGCGCTATCTCGACGAAAACTTCACCCCATGCGAGGAAGAGATCTCCGGATTTCTCGCCCGCATCGTGCAGCACGAATGCGACCATCTCGAGGGCAAGCTCTACATCGACCACATATCTCCGATACGAAAACAGCTCATCCGCAGCAAACTCAGCAACATAATCAACGCCAAAATACGCTGCGACTATCCAGTGAAATACGCACCCAAACGCAAAAAATAAACCCATGGCAGCACCCAATCCCGATGACAAGAAGATAATCTTCTCAATGGTGGGAGTCTCTAAAATCTATCCTCCCCAGAAACAAGTTCTCAAAAACATCTATCTCTCGTTTTTCTATGGAGCCAAAATCGGCATCATAGGTCTGAACGGATCAGGTAAATCATCGCTCCTGAAAATAATAGCCGGCATCGACAAAGACTATCAGGGAGAAGTGGTATTCTCTCCCGGCTACACCGTCGGCTATCTCGAGCAGGAGCCTGTCCTCGACCCTGAAAAGACCGTGATCGAGGTTGTGCGCGAAGGCGTGCAGCCCATTGTCGACCTTCTGAAAGAGTTCGACGAGGTTAACGCCGCCTTCGGCGACCCCGACGTGCTCGAAGACCCCGACAAGATGGATGCCCTCATAAAC
>CAMWTV010000092.1 GCA_947177215.1 uncultured Muribaculaceae bacterium | reverse complement strand
TAGGACGCAAGATTTTCATTCTTGAAAGAGGAGTTCGATTCTCCTATGGGCTACCATCCCTTCCCCTTTATTTCCGTGCGACGTCCACCCTCCAACCGGGCGTCGCACAACTTTTGTGTGTAGTTGAATGTGTGTGACTGAAGCGGGGCAGGCGACTGCTCGGATTTGTTGCTCGGATTTGTTTATCAAGGTGGTGCGAGGGTGTGGCAGTGTGCAGTGGATGCACAGCTTGCCAGGCAGAGTGGCCAAGCAGAGTGGTCAGAGATTGATCGGGGCGGCTTCTGGGTTTTGGGGCGATCTCTTTTGTATGAGGATAAGAAACGAGGCCTTGTGTCAATGAAAAATGACACAAGGCCTCGTTGTGGGGTTGAGGTGGGTTTATTTGTTTTCGGGGTTGATGTCGAGGATCTCGATGTCGAAAACGAGTGTCTGGTTGGGGCCGATCTTGTCGCCGGCGCCGTCGGTGCCGTAAGCCTGGTCGGCGGGGATTACAACGGTCATTTTACCGCCTTTGCCGAGCATTGTGAGGGCTTCCTTGAAGCCGGGCACGAAGCCGTTGGCGCGCATGGGACGCACGTTGTCGGCGTTGGTGTCGAAGGTTTCGCCTTTGATGTTCTTTCCGTCATATTTTACCATCACGAGGTCGGTCTCGGCAACTTTGGGTTCTGTGCCGGGGTTCTCGATCTTGTATGCGATGCCCGAGGGTGCAACGGTGTAGCCTTCGCCTTTCATTTTCTCGATGTAGGCTTTGCCTTCCTCGAGGTTCTGCTTGGCTTCGGGTGAGTTTGCCTTGATCGAGTCTTCGCGAGCTTTCATGATTTCCTGCACGGCCTGCATCTGGTTCTGATACTGGGCGTAGTAGCGGTTCATGTCGGCGATAGAGTCGCTGTTGTAAACGGCTTTGAAGGCTGCGAGCACTTTGTCTTTGTTAACGGGGATCTTGGCGTCGTTGTTGATGCCGATGATGGGCGAAACGAGCTGGAGGCCCATCTGGAGACCCTGGTAGTAGGCCATCTGTGTGGTGTCGGCGTTGAGCACGTCCTGCACGCCGCGGATGAAGGCTTCTTTGCTGAATTTTGCGGCTGTTTCGGGTTGCATGTCTTTCATGCGCTGGTACTGCGAGGCAGACTGGGCGCCGGCGAATTCGCCGAGTGCGATGGCAACAGAGTCGCCGAGAGCTTTTTCACGATCGGTGGCGTTTGACGAGCCGCCGTTGCCGCATGATGTGAGCCCGGTTGCGATGAGGGCAGCGGCTCCGAATGCTAAAACGATTTTTTTCATTTTGTTTTAATTGTGTTATTGGTTTTTAATTGGTTTACTATGTGTGTGGCTGCGTTGGTCAGGGCTGTGCCTGTTCCTGCGGCATGATGTCGAGGAGTGTGACGGTGAAGTCGAGCGCGGCTCCCGGGGGGATGACTCCGGCGGCTCCTTTTTCGCCGTAGCCGAGCGCGGGCGGGATGAATATGCGGTATTCGCCTCCGGCTTTCATGAGCTTGAGCCCTTCGGTGAATCCCGGCACGAGCCGGTTGACGGGGAACTGCACGGGGCGGTCGGATGAGTCGAACACGGTGCCGTCGGAGAGGCGGCCGGTGTATGTGACTTTTACCATGTCGGTGTCGGAGGGGTGCTGACCTTCGCCTTCGGTTATGATCTCGAACAGGAGTCCCGAGGGGGTCTGCTCGACTCCGGCGCGGTTTTTCTGTTGGTCAAGGAACTGTTGCTGCGACTCGGGTGTGAGCGGCTCGGGTTCTGGGCTGATCAGGGCCATGGCGTCGCGCAGGTAGTTGTCGGCCGATTTGGCGTCGAATCCCATTGTGGAGTCTTTGAGCGCGTTGTTGAGCGCGTTGCAGAAGTTCTGTGGCGTTATGGGGTAGCCCATTTCGGCCATGGCTTCCACGCGGTCGATGAGCGCGAATCCGTTGCGTGCGCCGAGGTAGAAGGGCGCATGCAGGTTTTTTACGTCGAAGGCGTGGGCGACTCCGCGTGTGAATTCGTTGATGTAGGCGGAGTCGACTGTCTCTGACAGGCGTGCTATCTCGGGCTTGAGATACTGGGCCATGATTGTGGCGAAGGCTGCCGCGCATGAGTCGGCGCTTACGGCGGGGTTGCCGGCTGACTCAGGGGCGCCGGCCGGTGTTGCCTGTATGGCTGATGTGCCGGCGCCTGTGAGTATGGCGGCCACGAGTGTGGCTGAACAGAGGTGTTTCATTATTTGCCGATGACTTTGAGCAGCTCGACGTCGAAGATGAGCGTGGCGTTGGGGCCGATGGGGCTTCCGGGCGCTCCGTTGGGGCCGTAGGCGAGTTCGGAGGGGATGTAGAGGCGCCATTTCGAGCCGGCTTTCATGAGCTGGAGAGCCTCGACCCATCCGGGGATTACCTGTGTTACGCCGAATGTGGCGGGGACGCCGCGGTCAACTGATGAGTCGAACACGGTGCCGTCGATGAGTTTTCCGGTGTAGTGTACTTCGACCTGATCTGACGCCAGTGGCATGGGGCCGTCGCCCTGGGTGAGTATCTCGTATTGCAGACCCGAGGGGAGTGTGAGCACACCTTCGCGTTTTGCGTTTTCGGTGAGGAATGCTTCGCCGAGGGCTTTGTTCTGGCTGGCGAGCTCTTCGGTCTGTGCACGCTGTTTCTTCTCAAGTTCGGTGAAGAAGGCCTGGATCTCGGCTTTTGCTTCGTCGATGGTCATTTTGGGCTGTGAGCCGTAGAAGACTGATGCGACTGCATCTGAGAAGTCCTGAATGTTGATTTCTGTGATTCCCGATGCGCGGAAGTTGTGGCCCATGCTTAGTCCGAGTGCGTAGCTTATGCGGTCGAGAGAGTTGTTCTGGTTGTTATCCATGCTGTTGTTTTTTTGTTGTTAGCGGTGGCGCCGGGCCACCAATTGGTTAACGTTTAAACGAACAACAAAGTTAGGGAAATTTCGGCAGGGTGTTTAATATATTTGATAAAAAAATATTAAAGTGAATTTTGCGGGGTGAGAGGTGGGATTTCAGCGGGGTTAGCCGGGGGTGCTGTTATAGCTTATATGTATGACTATTATAGCGGTGAAGGGGGAATTTGAACAGCTTTGCGGCGAAATGAGACAATGGGAGGGAGGGGGAGTTGTCAAATGGTGAGAAATTATGGCAATTTGCTATTTTTTATGTCAATTCGCTTGCATATCTCGGGGGGGGGTAATTAATTTTGTGGCGGAATGATATTTTAAATTTCCGTCTTGGCGATTAATCATGGATAATACTGCATAATTAATCAATATTTTAGAGCAGATATAGAATATCACATCGGTAAATTTATTTGGAAGAAGAATTTTTATTGGATAATCAGATGATGAAAAAAATTGCAATTGTTGCCTTGGCTATGTCGGCAATCATACCGTTGAGAGTTTCATCTAAATCATTTGTGGTTACTTATGACGGCGTTGAGGTTGAGAATGGCTCGACTGTCACCACAGGCTACACGGCGCTGCGCACCGATGCCGCGGCTATGATTACGTGGGCTCCGCTGCTTGAAATAAAAGCGGTTTCGGGGACGGCGGATGTGATTGTGGAGGTATCGTCGGAGGCTTCGGGTTTTAAAATCTGCTGGCCGAGAGTTTGCCAGGAGGTTGTGGCCGGAACGCCTGTGGTGGTTGAATCGACGGTGGGGGAGACTCCCCAGAACATGCAGATAGAGTGCTTCCGCATAGTTATGGCGGGTGCCGAAATAGGCGAACAGGAGGCTAAGGTCACGGCAAGGGATTACGACGGCGAAACGCTTTCATTCACACTGAAGTGTGTTGACGAAGACCTGGCCGGGGTTGAGAGTGTGGCAACCGACTGCCGCCGCGAGGAGGTGGCGCGATTCAGCGTTGACGGCAAGAGGCTCGAGACACCCGAGAGAGGAATCAATATCGTAAGATATTCCGACGGCTCGGTGGTGAAAGAGAGCGTGAGATAAGCCGGGCGGCCTTTTCTCTATGAAAACAATCGGAACAATCATAACAATCATATTTCAAAAATCAATTATAACATGAAGAATCATTACTTCTTAGGTCTGGCATGCCTGTTGATGCCTGTGCTTGCCAATGCGTCAGATTCAAATTTCGAAAGACTGCTCTCACCGGCACAGCGTGGCGAGACAACAGCCGCAACCGAGGCCGATGTGATCTGGACGCCGCCGTGTGTAGAGGCCGGTCACTCTTATACTTACCAGTTTGAGGCCGGGTGCACAGGTATGTCGCGTGTTGGTCTCACCGATGTTTTATACAATACGAGCAACGGTATCAAAACCGAAATGATCGCCGACACACAGGGTGATGACTATTATATGAAAAACCCGCTGCCCCGCACAGCAATCGGTTCTTACATAGCCGGTAAGCTTGTTGAGGGTGACGAGGATATCTATATCGAATGTCAGCTGCCACAGTGGCTCAATGCCCGCGAGTCGACCAACTCGGGTGTGAGAGTCGGTATAGGCAAGGAGACCAAATCGCCCGACGGGATGCTTTGGTATGAGCCTGTGACAGACCCCGCAGTCAATGTCATCAGATATGTGATGAATGAGGATGAAGATTTCGAGTTGACAGTGCCCGAAGGCTACGCTCTGATTGCCGTTTACAACTATCTTGACGAGGAGTGGGAGAAAGGTGTGTTTGCCGGAGCGGCCGTGACACATGTAATCTACAAAGACGCAGGGCGCAAGCAGACGCAGACAATACCTGCCGATCTTGAGGCCGAAGAATGGGGAATGCTTTACTCAAACGACCAGCGGGCCCATAAAGTTACTGTAGCCATAGACGAGGACAACAACAAATTCTATGTTGCCGGATTCCATCCCGAATATCCCGAGAGTGCTGTTGTGGGCGATATCGCCGGTGACAAGATTACTTTTGCCGCCAACCAGTATATCGGCGAGGATGCAGCCTCTTATTTCTATCTGACATTCAGCAAGGCG
Source organism: uncultured Muribaculaceae bacterium (assembly GCA_947177215.1). GTDB lineage: Bacteria > Bacteroidota > Bacteroidia > Bacteroidales > Muribaculaceae > UBA7173. The sequence continues at coordinate 3,181 of CAMWTV010000092.1, read as the reverse complement.
GAATTTCTGAGCACAAGCGACCGCGGCGATGTCTATGACTTCAAGGGGGGCCTGCTCCCGTCGGTCGAGGCAGACTATGACGCCGATGCCAGAACGGTGAGCTGCGCCATGGAAGAGGCATGGTTCTGCAACGCCGGTACCGACCAGCTTTATTATGCCGGCTTCTATGTAGGGCCGATGTATATGCCCGACAATGGTGGCAACCCGACCCCGCAGGACCCGGAGATTCTTGAGGTTATGGATTATATGCCTGAGTTCGGCTACGGCGGTTTCATATTTGACATGCCGATGGTTGGCACTGAGGGTGAGATTCTCGACCCGAGCCATTACACCTACATCGTTTATTTCGATGGCGAACCCTACACATTCTCGCCTGAGGAGTATCCCGGAGTGACAGTGCCCATGACCGAGATTCCGTTTGATTTCGAGGATGGGGAGGCCGAAGATTTCCGCGTTGAGGGAACGACACACATTGTGTGCTGGCGCACAGACGGTTTCGAGAGCTTGGGTGTGCAGACACTCTACACTTCGGGCGATGTTGTAAACAGGTCGAATGTTGTGACCCATGAGCTTTCCGGCCTTGAAAGCGTGACAGTAGCAACTCCGCAGAGTGTGGAATACTACAACCTGACCGGCATGAAGGTGGCAGAGCCTGCGAATGGCGTTTACATCAAGCGCGTGACATTTGACAACGGCAAGACTCTGACTTCGAAGGTGGTTGTAAGATAAGCCTTTACACGAAACTGAAAATCCGATCCGTTTCCACACAATAGACTGACAGTGTGTGGAAACGGATTTGTCAACCAACAATTGTTATTCCTATGAAATTCAAGAAGATATTTGTGATGGCGCTGATGGCGTTGGCTTTTTCGGCTGCCGCCGACGGAGCCACGATGAACCTGGGCTACGCGCAGGGAGAGTTTACGCAGGGTTGCCCGGTAGGGGCCGGATTCGGCGACTCGGAATGGATTGACCAGGCGATCTATATTCCGGCGTCGACCATGAAGCTGCTCGGGGGAAATTCGATTACGGGTGTGAACGGATGCCTGACGGCGGTGTCGAGCGTGGAGACCGCGCGCATATGGCTCAGATATGAGCTGGACGGTGAGGATCTTGCCGAATTCACGCTGAAGCCCAACCAGCTTAACAATATCAAGAAGGGTGTCAATAAATTCAGCTTCAAAACCCCGTGGGTTGTGCCCGAAAACTGCGACAAAGGACTGTATATCGGGTTCGGCCACAAAATCAAAGACGGCAACGCCCGCGGTCTGTCGGGAAACACAACTCCGATTCCCGGTGCGTTTTATCTGAAGCGCGCCGACGACAAATGGTATGACTGCTCGATGTATGGGTCGGCATGTATCGAGGCAGTTGTGAGCGGCGAGAATCTGCCGGCGGTGAATCTTCGCCTTAGCCGAGTTGACTCGCCGGAGCATTATATCGTGACCAGAGGGAAACTGGCCACACAGATGTATGTGCATAATTTCGGCACTGAGGCGATTTCGGCGTTTGACGTGACTGCCGAGCTTGATGGCAGCGCTGTGATGACGCAGCGGATAAACCTGAATGTAGCCCCCGGCAAGATGGGAGTATTTAACGTGACCTTCAGCCCGGAAGTGACTGAACCGGGGGAAAACAATGTGAAATATTCGGTAACGAATGTGGCCGAGGGGGCCGACGCCGACGTGGCCGACAACTCGGCAGAGTGTGGCGTGGTGGTTGTGAGCCGCGAATATGAAAAAAAGGTGCTTGCCGAGGAGTTTACCACCGAGATGTGCAGCAACTGCCCGGTGGTGGTGGAGATGATCCACAAGCTGCTTGCAAAGCCGGAGTACAAGGATGTGATTCAGGTTTGCCATCACGCAGGCTACAAGACCGATTTCCTGACCGAGCCGTGGCATGAGGAGTATGTGTCGCTTTACGGCGGCGGCAGCTTCGCCCCCGGAGTGTGTGCCGACCGCAGCTATCGCGATTCGAAAAGTATAGTCTATTTTCCTGAATCGGAGAGCGACATAACAACCAACTGGGACCGCTGCCTGGCGAATCCGGCACTTGTGTCGGTCAATATCTCGGCGAAATATACCGACGAATCGTGCACGGCGGTGGAGGTGAAGGTGAGCGGCGAGAAATCGGTAGCAAAGCTTTGCGAGAACCCCACTGTGACGGTGTGGGTTACAGAGAGCGGCATCCAGTCGGAGAGCCAGGGTGGTGCCGGAAAAGATTTCATTCACGACAATGTCAGCCGGGCGGTCGGTTCGGCAAGCTACTGGGGTGACCCTGTGAAGTTTGACAACGACAGCTATGAGTATTCGTGTGTTGTGCCCGTGTCGGAAGGCTGGAACCGTGACAACCTGGAGATTGTGGCATTCATAGCCGACAACTCGGCCTGGAACAGGCGGGTGGTAAACAACGCCTCGGCGATAGATTTCGGACAGGTAGCCTCGGCCGGAGTCGACGCCGTTGGCAGCGACCAGCGTGAGGTTGCCGGGAAAGAATATTTCGACCTGACCGGCAAGCGTGTGGCCGCACCCTCGGAGGGGTTGTATCTGATAAGAGTGAAATATACCGACGGCACTTCTGACGTGAAGAAAGCTGTTGTGAAATAATAGATTGAAAATGAAGAGATATATAACGGCAATTATGGTTTCGGTGGCTGTGTTAGCCTCGGCGGGTGTGCAGGCTGCCGGCGCCGAGAGGGTGCTGACCTATGTGGGCGATGACCCGATGGTGGGCTACACGACCAGGCGCTCCGAGACGATTGACCTTGCCATGCGCGTTTCAAACCCCTATCTGGCGGGGATGAAGGTGACCGGTATGAAGGTAAAGGTGAACTCAGGCAATCAGGATCTTAGCGGCTGCAGCCTCTGGCTCAGCGAGGCTCTGACCCTTGAGAAAAACGAGAGCGGCAAGAAGGTGAATGTGGCCGATGTGGTTTCGGTTGCAGCCACACCCGATGACGAGGGGTGGATGTCGGTGACCTTCGAGCAGCCTTACACGCTGACCGCCAAGGGGGTCTATGCCGGATATTCGTTTACCATCGACGCATATGACGATTCGAAAGGGCAGCCGATAGCCTATTCGCAGACACGCCACGATGGGGGATTCTACTTCCACGGGTCGAAGTCGGCGGTGAAATGGGTCGACTATGAAGACCGGCTGAAAGGTGTGCTCCCGATTTATC
>CAMWTV010000091.1 GCA_947177215.1 uncultured Muribaculaceae bacterium | reverse complement strand
GTGCGGAGTAGAGATCGTATGACCACAGCCAGTCGTCGCCGGTCACGGCGGGAGTGAAATAGACCGTAAGTGAATCGTCGGAGGGGATCCACCCTTTGCTGTCGGTCAGGAAGCCTGGATTGTGGTTACGTGGAAATCCGCTGAGAGCGGGGGTAACGCGGCCTATCTCGATCCAGTCGTCGGTGGTTCCTTCTGTCATGTCGGCGAGGAAATTGTCTGTGCGGGGTTTGCATCTCACCACACAGAGATCGCCGACCCAAGTGGGAATTATTTTCTCATATTCGTCGGAACGCTCTTCAGAAACGGCATAAATCCATTTGTCGGTTACCGCCACGTAGGTGTTGGCGCTTTTGAATGGAGTCCGGTATTCGCGGCCAATGTCGATGTTGTCGAGATTGCCGAGTCTGACCATTCTCATGGCGTGAGGGCCGTTTTCGGTGGTTGAATGATAGAACATGGCTATGGTGCTGTCGTTAAGCACCACAGATGTGCTCTGACCTGTGCCCCAGCGGTCGAAACGGTCGTAGGGAACAATGGGGTTGCCGGGAAACTTCTCCCACGGGCCTTCGATGTTGTCGGCCAGCGCGAGTCCGATCTGGTTGTGGTTGCAGTCCCACTGATCCACACCGAGATATGTCATTATCCACTTGTATTTGCGGCCTTTATAGGTAGTTGCGAACTCGCGCACATCGGGATCGCAGATGTGGCAGTCGTCCCATCCGGTGCGCGACGGTTCGATAACCTCTGTGCCGGGCTGCCACTTTATTCCGTCGCGGGTTGGAATCCCTTTGTAGAGATATATGTAGTCGACGATTTTAAAAGGCTCGCGGTTTTCGCAGAGATAGCCGTAGATGATTCCGTATTTGTCGGTTATGAAGCTTGGGGCGTAGTTGTAGTGTCCGGCGCCTCCGCTGAGTTCGTAGTTTACAACCGGAATAACTTTTTCGGGAGCGGCACCCGCGGCGCCGGGCGCCATTGCGCCCAGCCCCAGAAGTGCTGCTATGAGGGAGATCGGAGTTTTCATCAGTCTTCGATATTTATAATTTTAACAGGTCTGATCATTGCGGCGCGTTCTTTCTGGCCGTCGCCCCATCCCCATATGTCGTGGTAGCCTCCCGAATCGCCGAGGCTCATGCCTCCGTGAGTGGGACTGAGCGATGTGGATGTGCGCACGGCTACAAGCCATGTGCGGTCAAGCACACCGTCGGAGTTTATCCATCCGCTCTGTGGCAGGAACATGGCTCCGAGGGCCCGGCAGTTTTCTTTGGTTACCATCTGGGCTGTGGCTTCGTCGACACCGACCACAATTCCGGGCAGTTCGAAACCGGTCTGTGCTTTTGTTACCCATGTGGCTCCGATTTCCCACAGGGCTGCCATTTCGTTTGCAGTTGGGACACGCCATCCTTCGGGCGACGGATCGTTGGCAGGTAGCCAGTCGGTGCCGTCGTTGGTGTAGGCGGAGCTCCATCCTTCAGGATTGGAGACGAATTCCCACGGCTGGTTTCGGTTGAACTGATAGAGTTTTCCGATCTGGTCGGGAGAGGTGCAGAATGTGCCCGGTGCATCGACATTGACGGTTGACCAGACATTGCCGTTGATAAGCACTTCGTTTTCACCCAGAACCTGTGTGCCCTGAAGCACCCGGCATTTGAGTTTTTTGCCTCCGGAGGTGAATTCGAGCATCATGCTGCGCCGTTTGGTGAACGAGCTTGACGGGGTGACCTTGACTGAGACTTTGGTATAGCCTTTGCCGCTCTCCTGACTAAGGGTGCACCATCCGTCGACCGACGAGTTTGTCTCTCCGAACGTTGCCGACCAGTCGGCAGTTCCCGACACGATAAGTTCATAGTCGCCGCCATCGGCATCGGCTACGATCGCAACGGGATTCAGCCCGAATTCATCGGGGTCGGAATATAACTGATAATTGTCATCGCTGCAGGAGGCTGTTATCATGGCTCCCGCCAGAGCGAAAATTATATGTCGTGACTTTAACATTGCTGTAAATTGCTTAATAGTTGGGGTTCTGTTTCAGGTTGGGATTGTTGTCGACATCTTTCTGTGGCAGAGGCACTCTGATGCTCTTGCCTATGATGAAGTTGTTGAAATCGCTGTCGCGCGACTTTAGTTCGGCGAGGGTCTGCTCGTTGTCGATGCCCCAGCGTTTGAGGTCGAACCAACGCACACACTCGCAGGCGAGTTCAAGGGCGCGTTCGGTCTTGATGTGGTTCAGGAACGCTTCTTTCGAGCTTTTTATGGTTGCGAGGTTATAATATGTGCTGTTGGCCAGTTCGGGTAGACCGGCGCGTGTGCGCACACGGTTTACAAGATCGATGGCCTGATCGGTCGGCGCACCGTTGATTTCGTTTAGAACCTCGGCGTAGAGCAGAAGCATGTCGGCCAGACGCAGCGAGCGGAAGTTGTTTCCGTTCCAGTAGTAGATGTCGTTCACGTGGGTGTCGGTAGAGTATTTGCGGATGAACACGCGGTTGCCCCAGCCTTCGTTCCACGAATCCCATTTGTAGATGCGGTTGTCGTTGTCGGGGAAATCATCGGCAGCCTCGCGATAGAAAAGGGTGTAGTAGAGGCGTGGATCGTTTTTACCGTCGACGGTTTTCTCTCTTTTGAACCAGTCTACCAGCCAGCGGTTGGCCTCGATGTTGTTCCATCCTATGCCGGCGGGGCTCTGGTTGATTTCGATCTGTGTGCCGAGCTGTGCCGACGAAGAGGCGTAGTTATCGGTTCCGTCGAATCCTACAGTTCCCATCACCATCGAGAACTGTATCTCGTAGAGCGACTCGCGGTTGTTTTCGGTTGACTCGCGGAAATTGTCGCCATAGTCTGAAACGAGGTCATACAGCGGTTTGCCTTCACCCTCTACAATCCATTTCAGGGCTTCCGCGGCTTCGTTCCACTTGTGATGCTGCGCATAGGCTTTGGCCAGCAGGGCATAGGCGGCTCCGCGTGTGGGGCGTCCGTATTCGCTTTCAGGGCGTGTCAGCGGAAGGTCGTTGCGTGCGTCGAGCAGATCGTTTTCCACAATGGTGAGCATTCGGTCGAGATCGCCTTGCTCAGGCCTGTCGGCTGCAGATGAGGTGGTCAGGCAAATGGGTATGTTCTCCCATATGTTGGCCAGATAATAGTAGTAGAAGGCGCGCAGAAATTTTGTCTGTGCTTTCAGATCGTCGCGGTGTTTGCTGTCGGCGAAAGGAATGTCGTCGATGTGGTCAAGCACCTGGTTGGCACGGTTGATGGCCACGTAATGCTCGGAATAGGCTTTGGTGTTGAATTCCGAGAAGTTGTAGTTGGTGAATATGAACTTGCTGTATTCGGCCAGTTCGCTCCATCCGGCGTAGCTCACTCCGTCGTCGGCCATGCCGTTGAGCTGAGTGTAGATGTTGCGTGTCCATGTGCCCTGTCGGTAGAACATGTTGTAGACGGCCACCACACCTTTTTCGGCATCGGATTCGGTTTTCCAGAAGTTAGAGGTGTTGAGCGAGTTGCCGTTTTCAATGTCAAGCCCGTCTTCGCTGCACGACGATACCACCGTCGTCAGACCGCAGCCGATGAGTGCTGACGCTAATATGATTGAAAATTTTTTCATTGCTTTTCCGGTGTTAGATGTTTAGAAGTTGAACGAGAGAGCAAATTGCACTGCGCGCGGGTTGGGGAATGAGCAGCCGTCGTAGCCTTGTGTCCAAATGCCGCTGTCGGCGAATTCAGGATCGAGTCCGGAATATTTGGTGAATGTCACAAGGTTTTTTCCGGTTATGGCGAAACGGGCGTTCTGCATTCCGATTTTGCGAGTCCACTTCTGTGGGAATGTGTAACCGAGGGTTATATCGCTGATGCGGTAGAAAGAGCCGTCTTCAAGCCAGCGATCCTGGTCGTAGCGGGTATTGCGCGAGTCGCCGTAGATTATGCGCGGGCGGTCGTTGACCGGATGTTCCTGAGTCCAGGGCACGATGCCGTTGAAGTTGTTCTGGTTGTCCTGGAAATCGCCTGCGGTGTAGGCCGCTCCGTTAAACACTTTCTGGCCGAAACGTCCGTAGGTGTTGATGGCGAGGTCGATACCTTTCCATGCGAAAGTGAGGTTCAGGCCCATTTCCAGTTTTGGCCACGGGCTTCCGCAGTCCTGACGGTCGTCGCTCGAAATCTGTCCGTCGTCGTTGTAGTCGTCATATTTTATGTCGCCGGGTTTAGCGTTAGGCTGAATTATTTTGCCCTGAGAGTTCACATAATTGTCGATCTCTTCCTGGCTCTGGAAAATGCCGAGCATTTTGTAGAGGTTCCACTGTGCCAGCGGAGAGCCGATGCGGCTGAGAGATGTGGCGGTGAGATATTCATCCTGCCCGTAACCGAGGTCGTCGACACGGTTTCTCACGTGCGACAGGTTCAGTGTGGCCGAATAGAAGAAGTCGCCCACGTGGTCGTTCCAGCTCAGTTCTACCTCCACGCCGTTGTTGGTGAGGCTTCCGGCGTTTACGGCCGGCGCGCCACCTTCATTACCGGTGCTCATAAGAATGGGAAGGTAGACCAGAAGGTCTTTTGACTTGGCGTTGAAATAGTCGGCGGAGAGGCGCAGGCGGTTGTTGAGAACCGTGAAGTCGACGCCTACGTTGAATGTGGTTTTCTTTTCCCAAACGAGATCGGTGTTGACCAGGCGTGACTGGGTTGCTCCGATGGCAACGTTTTCGGCGGTTCCGAACACTGCGCGCGGGCCGGAGTTGAGAGTGGCAACATAGTCCCAGTTGCCGATGTTGCTGTTGCCCAGCGAGCCGTAGTTGGCACGGATCTTGAGGTCGTTAATCCAGTCGATGTCGAAAAATGCTTCCTGGCTTATGCGCCATCCCACAGAGCCTGAGAAGAAGTTGCCCCAGCGGCGTTTGGAGGGGAGTTTGGATGTGCCGTCGCGTCGGCCTGTAAGCTGCACGAGATATTTGTCGTCGTAGTTGTAGTTTATGCGGCCGAAATATGAGATGAGGTTGTATTCGCCGTAGTTTCCGCCGGCTGTCATGTCGCCTGTGGCGGCGTCGATCTCGGTAAGGTATTTGTCGTCGGTTTGGGCGGGGTTCTGACGTGTAAGGCTGTGGTCGCGCTGAATGAAATGGTTCCAGCTCATTCCGGCGAGGGCGCTTATGTCATGTTTTCCGAAGGTGTGGAAGAATTCGTAGGTCTGCTCGACGAGAATGTCGTGATAGCGGGCTTCGTTCCATCCGAGAACGGCGCTGTCGCTGCCCTGTCCCATTGTCCATGAACCGCTTTTGCGCAGGCGGTCGGTAGTGCCGATATATGACTTATAGGCTACATTCACTTTGGCGCGTGCCCATTCGGGATATTCAACCTGTCCGTAGACGTTTCCGAACAGATATTCCTGTTTGTTCACACGCTGGTCGAGTTCCTGCATGGCTATCGGGTTGAGTCCGTAGGAGTTAGCCCTGTCGGAATCGCCGTAACCGAAACCTGAGTCGTGTTCGGGATCATAGACGGGAATTGTGGGGGGCATGGAGATGAAGTTGCTCCATACATTTCCGACTGAGTTGAGCACTTTTGTGGTGGAATAGGTGTAGTAGAGGTTTTCTCCATATGAGAATATCCCTTTTTTGCCTGCTGTGTTTACGCGGAATCCGTATTTCTCGAATCCGGTGTATTTCATGGCGCCTTTGTCGTTCATGTAGTTGAACGAGGTGTAGAAGTTGAGGGCTTCATTGCCTCCTGACATGGCCACATTGTAGTTCTGAAGCGTTCCGGTGCGGAGCATTGCATCCTGCCAGTCGGTGTTGCCGTTGTAGTGGTTCTGGCGCTGGAACACTTTGTCGACGCCTGCGAGGATTGCCTCGTCATAGGCGCGGTTGTCGTAGAGTTTGTAGGTCTCGGCATCCATCAGGTCATATCGCGGCAGCCAGTTGAGCTGAAGCTGCGCGTCGAATTTCACTTTCAGTTTACCGTCGCCCTGGCCGCTTTTTGTTTTGATGATCACAACGCCGTTGGCTGCGCGCGATCCGTAAATGGCGGCCGAAGAGGCGTCTTTCAGCACCTGGATAGATTCGATGTCTTCAACGTTTACACCGAGTTCGTTTCCGGCATACGCACCGTCGATGATGAACAGAGGTGTGTTGTTTGTCAGAGAGCCGAGACCGCGTATCACCATCGAGGGCGATGAACCGGCCTGGCCGCTGTTGGTTATTTTCACACCGCTTGTAAGACCGCGCATAGCTTCGAGCACATTGCCTGTGGTGCGATCCTGAAGATCTTTCTCCTTTACGGTAGTGATCGATCCGAGAACATCTTTTTTCTTTACCTGTCCGTAACCGATAACCACCACTTCATCGAGGTTGTTGGCGTTCTCTTTGAGAACGACTCTTACCTGAGGTTTTACGGCTACATTCTGTGTTATCATCCCTACAAACGACACGATAAGGTTTTTGGCCGTTTCGGGAACATCAAGGGTGAATTGGCCGTCGAGATCAGTGGCGGTGCCGCTCTGGCTACCTTCACACCTGATAGTTGCGCCAGCCACCGGTTCGCCGGTCTCATCGACAACGAGACCTTTTACCGTCAGGGCCATAGCTATGCCCGGCAATAGTGCCACACATGCCAGAATAAGCAACAGTTTCTGTTTCATTGTAATTAAAATTGGGTATGTAGATTGCTGGAATCTGCTGCAGAGCCATGTTTAAGAGGCCTTTCCGGCAGAATCCTAAGGTTAATGAATTATTGAAATGATGAATGTTGATCAGTTGCCGCCCGACACGATGATCCATCCCAGACCTGCTATGAAAAACAGGAACATCAGGGCAAGCAGAATGTCGGTTTTTCTGTCGGCGCCTTTGAATTCTTTCCAGATGAACACGCCCCATATGGCCGCTATCATCGGAGCGCCCTGCCCGAGGGCATATGAGATGGCAGCTCCGGCCTTTCCGGCCGCTATGTAGCTGCATGCGGTGCCGAGAGCCCAGATCATTCCGCCGAGCATTCCGGTGAGATGGGTGCGGAAGTTTCCTTCGAAATATTTAGAGTAGCTGACCGGTTCGCCTATGAAGGGGCGCCGCATGGCCATGGTGTTGAAAACGAAATTGCTCAGAAGCACACCTACCGAGAAGATAAACAGGGCGGTATAGGGAGTGAGCATTCCGCGTGCCGGATTCTCGAAGTCGGAAAGATCCATGGCCGCGGCGACAAACCGATAGAAAAACGCCATCAGCACACCTGCGCATACGGCCAGAATGAGTCCCTTCCGGTTCTGGGCGGCGCTGTCGTCGTTTTTGCTCATGCGACCCGAAGCGATGCCGTTGCAGACAATGGCGGCCACTACCAGAGCCACACCGGTGAAAAGCAGAACCGGATTGCCTTTTGGCGCCCCGATATAATTTACGATCACACCGAGCACCAGCGCTATTCCCACTCCAAGCGGGAAGGCAACGGCCATTCCGGCCAGAGAGATCGAGGCAGAAAGGAGAATGTTGGAGGCGTTGAATATGATGCCTCCCAGAATCACGCTGCCCACATTTATCAGAGAGCTTTGCGCGAGGTCGGCCATGAACGGACGTCCGTGGCTGCCGACGCTTCCGAATGTGAATCCGAGAATGATCGAGAAGAGCACCATGCCTATCACATAGTCCCAGTAATAAAGCTCATAGCGCCAGTTTCTGGCCGCCATTTTCTGAGTGTTACCCCATGAACCCCAGCAGAGCATTGTTATGAAACAGAGTGCCACTGCCATCGGATAGTTTTCTACTATAAACATATAGCTGTCAGATTTAAGGTTGATTGATTTGGTTTTATGTATCAGGTTGATTAAAGTTCCTCACGTGTGGGAATAGACTGCTGTGCGCCCATGCGGGTCACTGATATCGACGCGGCTTTGTTGGCGAACACCACAGCGTCTCTGAGCTTGCGGCCCTCTGACAGTGCCACGCACAGGGCTCCGCAGAAGGTGTCGCCGGCGGCGGTGGTGTCGACTGCCTTGACTTTGAAAGAGGGTATTTTCTCGCATTCGCCGTCAACGCAGAGCAATGCGCCTGCCGATCCAAGAGTGAATATCACTGTGCCGACCCCCATGGCGTGGATTGCGTTTATGGCTTTCAGCTCGCTTTCGGCATCGGTGATACGGATTCCGGAAATTATCTCGGCCTCAGTCTTGTTGGGAATTATTATGTCGACATTCTCCATCAGTTCAGCCGGAAGCGGTGACGCCGGCGCGGGGGCGGGATTAAGAATTACGGGCACCCCGTGGCGTTTCGCCATTCTGGCGGCGTGGGTAACCGTGGCAACCGGAATCTCGAGCTGCATTATTA
>CAMWTV010000090.1 GCA_947177215.1 uncultured Muribaculaceae bacterium | reverse complement strand
ATTCAATCCGGAATAAATAGATTTATTTATTGGAAAAAATAAGTATATTTGCAAAATATAACAAAAATCCATGACGGACACGATTGTGAAGAGATTATCAAGACTTATTTTACTCGGAGCATGCTCAACGCTGCTTTCAGAGATTGCGGCACCCAATCAATGCCACGCCGAAAATTCCTGCCATATCTATGTTGACAAAAACGGACGCATGCGCCGTTCTGACACAGGGGAGGAGGCAAGATATTATGGCACAAACTACACTTTACCGTTCGCCCACGGCTACAGAGCCGCGGAAGCGCTCGGCATAGATCACAAACAGGCTATTGACCGCGATGTGTATCACATGAGCCGTATGGGCGCCAATGCGTTCCGTCTGCATCTGTGGGACGCGGAACTTGCCGACAGCATCGGGAACCTCGTCGACAACCATCACCTTGACCTGCTCGACTACCTGATCGCGAGCCTTGAGAAACGCAATATCACCATAATACTCACCGCCCAGACAAATTTCGGGAACGGCTATCCTGAAAAAAACATCGATACCGGAGCTTTCACCTACGATTTCGGCAAATGTGAGATACATGAAAATCCGGAGGCCATAAAAGCTCAGAAGAGGTACATCGGACAGCTTGTCAAACACGTCAATCCATATACCGGCACAAGCTATGGAAATGACGGGGCGATAATCGCAATGGAGATAAACAACGAGCCATGCCACCAGAGCAATCCGCAGCAGGTAAAAGACTATATAAACACCATGGCAAAAACCATGCGTAAAAACGGATGGAGAAAACCGATACTCTATAACGTGAGCCACAATATGCCGGTGGCCGAGGGATATTTCTCGGCCGATATCGACGGTGCTACATATCAGTGGTATCCTGTGGGACTTGTGGCCGGCCATGAGCGCAAAGGGAATTTTTTGCCTTATGTAGATTCATACCGTCTGCCCTACACCGGCATGAAAGGTGAGAAAAACAAGGCCAAAGTTATCTATGAGTTCGACCCGGCCGATATGCTCGACAGCTATATGTTTCCAGCTGTGGCACGCACATTCGCAAGAGAAGGGTTCCAATGGGCCACACAGTTTGCCTATGATCCCATCGACATTGCCCGTTTCAACACCGAATACCAGACCCACTACCTTAACCTCGCCTACACTCCTCAGAAAGCACTCGGCATGAAAATCGCAGCCAAGGTGATGGAAACCACGCCTGTTGACGCCGATTACGGGAAATATCCGGCCGACACAGTGTTCGGCCCGGTTACGGTAAGCTATAGGCGCAATCTTGCGGTGCTTAACACTCCGCGCGAATATTTCCACACCAACAACACCGACCTGCCGCCAGTTGACCGTGACTCGCTTGTGGCTATTGCCGGCTACGGCAGTTCGCCCATTGTTGCCTATCAGGGGCGTGGGGCCTATCTGATAGACCGTGTAAAACCGGATATATGGCGTCTTGAAGTGATGCCCGATGTGCTTTACAGTGCCGACCCGTTCGGCAAGCCGTCGCTCAACCGCGAAGCTGCACATGCCATCAGCGCATCACATCCGATAACACTTGACATCCCATCGCTTGGCGACAGCTTTTTCTATCGGGGGATAAATGAGGGGAACAACCTGTCGGGAAAAGCTTCGGGAAACAGATTCACTGTATCGCCCGGGGTATATCTACTCGGCAACGACAGCGCAGCTGTCGCATCTATCGACCGTCACAACCGTATGGGTAATATCAGGCTCGATGAATTCGTGTCACCACCTTCAGGAGCGGTTCCGCTGCATGTTAACCACTCCCCTTCGCCTTATGCCTACGCCGGCAACGACATTGTGATCAGAGCGGAGGCATTCGGCACGGAATGCCCTGATTCGCTTGTGATATATCCAGCCGAGGCCTCTTTCTGGCGCGACGACAACCGTCTCTACACGATGCATCGGGTGGCACCCTATGTCTACGAAGCTGTTATTCCGGCGTCTGACATCAAGGGTAGAAAGAGCTTTGAATACCGCATAGCGGTTTCAGACAGCCGCGGGAGCAAAACTTATCCTGCCGGCATTCCAGGCCTCCCTCTTGACTGGGACGCACCTGAAACAGAACTTTACGCCACACGCATAATCTCTGACAAAGACCCGGTGATATTGCTTTCGGCCAAAGACACAGACCTGGATGTAGCAACAATTCCAGACCAGTGGGGACGAAGCAGAGTCAGCCGCCACCTGAACGCCCCGGCAGGTTATGATGTGGTCAGAATCTCAGCCTCACCCGGTGAAGAGGCGGTGAGAACAATCGTGAGCCGATATGTAAAAGATGTCACAACATCAATCCGCGATAACAGCCGCGAGCTCTCTATCGCGGTCAGAACAGGAGAGGTTAACAATCTCGACAGTCTGACGGTAGCCGCTGTCAACAGCGATGGAGTTACCTTCGCCCACACAATAGCGATAGACCCCGACAGCATAATGACGATAAGGCTATCGGATCTGACACTCAGCCCCACCCTGCTATGTCCGGCACCATATCCGGTGTTTCTTGACCGCGAAATGATGCCGGAGAATTATTCCCGGCCCCTGATTCCACAGGAGATAGAGAAAATCGAGATTATAATGCCGGAAAACCGGGATAACGCTGAAAGCTATGTGGAGATAGCCGGAGTGTGGATAGAAAACTGACCCGATAATATACAGCTGACAGATTCAGTAACTGATTTTATACTTACAGGTCTGATTATTTCACAATATCGAAATAATTTCGACCGGTTACTTACCGTTATAATTATATGAAATATCTTACCGGAAAGATTCTTGCAATAGCATCGCTTGCAATATTATCGTTATCTATGCCCTCATGCGTCAAAGAGAGCGACGAGCCTGACAGAACCGACGTCACAGAGCAGCCGGAGAATCCGGAACAACCCGATGACAATGAAAATGACAATGACGGCCAACTGCCCGAAGTTCCCGTAACGTTGCCAGAGTTTGCCAAAGGCGCCGATGTGAGCTGGCTCACTGAGCTTGAAGACAAAGGATATGTTTTTTTCGCTCCAGACGGAAACAAAGCCGAGTGCATGCAGTTGTTGCGTGACTGTTACGGCCTGAACTCAATACGCCTCAGAGTCTGGGTCAATCCCTCTGACAGATATAACAGCATTCAGGATGTGATGGTCAAGGCCCGACGCGCACATGACCTCGGGCTGTCGCTTATGATTGACTTTCACCTGTCTGACACATGGGCCGACCCGGCAAGCCAGACTGTTCCGGCGGCATGGATCCGGTTCACCCCCGAACAATTGTGTGAGGCCATAAAGGGACATGTAAAAGATCTTCTCTCACAGATGCTTGAAGAAGGGATAGCCCCGGCCTGGGTACAGATCGGCAACGAAACATCACAGGGGATGCTGTTCCCCTCCGGAAAGATGAGCGGAAGCAATGCCGCCGAGTTCCCGCGCTATCTTAACGCAGGTTACGAAGCCGTAAAAGCCTTATCGCCAAACACAAAGGTGATAGTTCACCTTCCGAACGGTTACGACACAGGTCTCTATACCTGGTTTTTCGATCTTGTGGAACGACATGGCGGAAAATATGACATGATCGGCATGTCGTTATATCCCGAAACAGAAACGTGGCCTATGGAAACAATAGAGTCGCAGGTAGATGAGTGCATCAGCAATATCGGTATGCTTGGGAAGCGCTACGGGAAAGATGTGATGATATGCGAGACCGGATTTCATTACAGCCGTGGAGAAGAAGCATTCAGGGTGATAAGAAAGATTATCGACAATGCCGACAACGGCCGCCTGAAAGGGATTTTCTACTGGGAACCGGAAGCACCGGAACATTATAACGGAGGCTACGACAAAGGATGTTTCGTCAACGGGTGCCCTAACAAAGCTCTCGAAGCCTTCAAACAGACCAGATAACCAATAAATAAACGTTTAAATTTCGAGCACTTACTTACACAATTTATAAATCATGAAAAAAGAAACCGCAATGGCGGTGTTATGTGCCGGAGCTGCGATTCTGGCAGTAAGCAACACCGCCCACGGACGCAACCAGATCACGCTTCAACGCGACTGGAAATTTGCGAAGACCGACTCGACCGGAAAGAAAGGGGCATGGCAGGAAGTCAGAGTGCCCCACGACTGGGCTGTGCACGAACCGTTCTCTCGCCAGCACGATCTTCAGATAGTTGCTGTGGAACAGAACGGCGAAACTGAGAAAACCGCGAAAACCGGTCGCACGGGCGGACTGCCATACATGGGCCGGGGCACTTACACAACCACATTCAATGTGGCCGACACCACCGGCCAGAAGTTCACGCTGGTGTTTGACGGAGCCATGAGCAACCCATCGGTATCGGTGAACGGGCATCATGCCGGAGGATGGGCCTATGGCTACAATTCATTTTATATCGACCTGCCCGAAGGGATTGTGCATCCGGGCGACAACACTCTGACCGTTGATTTAGAGAACAAGCCGCAGTCGTCGCGATGGTATCCGGGCGCAGGTCTGTACAGGAATGTGCATCTTGTGTCGACATCGAAAATCCATGTGCCTGTATGGGGAACATATCTTACGACCCCTTATGTCAGCGCGGAGGAAGCGTCTGTGAAACTTATAACCGAGATTGAGGGAGCAGGCAAGGGGGAGGCTGTGACTGTCAACACCGTGATCACCGACCCAGAGGGGAAGACCGTGGCCACCAACAAGTCGGTGTATTATTCACACGGGCAACCTTTCACTCAAAACTTTCTGGTAAAAAGCCCGGCCTTATGGAGTCCTGAGGCCCCGAATCTATATGAGGCCAGAACTACCCTGACGGTGAACGGCACCCCGGTTGACGAATACACCACCCGATTCGGAATAAGGTCGATCGAATACATTCCGGAAAAGGGATTCTTCCTGAACGGCAAATATACCAAGTTCAAAGGGGTTTGCAACCACCATGACCTCGGGCCTCTCGGCGCAGCCGTGAACCGCGCCGCGCTCCGACATCAGATTGAAATGCTCAAGGATATGGGAGCGAACGCCATACGCACATCCCACAACATGCCTGCGCCTGAACTGGTGGAGCTTTGCGATGAAATGGGTATGATGCTTATGGTGGAACCGTTCGACGACTGGGGTTTCCGCCCGAAAAGTCCTAACGGCTACGGCTCGATTTTCGGAGAATGGGCAGAGAAAGATATGGTGAACATGGTGCGCCATTACCGCAACAATCCGTCGGTGGTTATGTGGAGCATCGGCAACGAGGTGCCCAGCCAGTGGGGGCCCGACGGGGTTCAGGAGCTTCAGATGCTTCTTGACATTGCCCACCGTGAAGACCCGACCAGACCTGTGACCTGCGGCATGGACCAGATAGGCGCGGTGCTTGACAACGGCTTTGCGGCTGCGCTCGACATTCCCGGCTTCAACTACAAACCCCAGTATTATGTAAAAGCCTACGAGACACTGCCTCAGAAACTTGTGCTCGGCAGCGAGACAGCATCGACCGTATCATCACGCGGATGCTACATGTTCCCCGTAGAACTGAAACCCAATGCCATGTATCCCAACCACCAGTCGTCGAGCTATGACACCGAGTTCTGCTACTGGAGCAATATCCCCGACATAGATTTCGCCGCCGATGACGACTATCCGTGGATGATCGGACAGTTCGTGTGGACTGGATTCGACTACCTCGGAGAGCCATCGCCCTATGACACAGACGCATGGCCCAACCATTCGAGTGTGTTCGGCATAATCGACCTGGCATCGCTTCCGAAAGACCGTTACTATTTCTACCGCTCACAATGGAACACGGAATCGCCCACCCTCCACATACTCCCCCACTGGAACTGGAAAGGACGCGAAGGCGAGGTGACACCTGTTGTTGTCTATACATCCTATCCCAAGGCTGAATTGTTTATCAACGGCAAGTCGATGGGAGTGAAAGAGAAGGCTCCGGCAAAGGAGCTGGATCACTCGCCGGTTGCCGACACACCTTATTGGGAGCGTGACAAAGTGCAGTCTGTGATCGACGAGAATAACCGACAGGCCATGAACCGCTACCGACTGGTGTGGGAAGATGCTGTGTACCAGCCCGGAGAAGTAAAAGTTGTGGCATTCGACGAAAATGGCCATAGAGCAGACGAGGCAAGAATCGTGACCGCCGGGAAAGCCCATCACATAGTTCTGACTCCCGACCGCACACGCATATCGGCCGACGGAAACGATCTGGTTTATGTGACGGTGCAGGTTGCAGACAAGGATGGCAACATAGTGCCGACAGACAACCGGACAGTGAAATTCAAGGTGAGCGGCGATGCTGAATTCCTTGCCACCGCAAACGGTGACCCGACATGTCTGCTCAGTTTCGACCAACCGCAGATGAAACTGTTCAGCGGAGCTGCCACGGCGATTCTGCGTGCCGGCACACAAAAAGGGAGTGCGACACTGACCGTGACCGCTCCGGGTGTGAAACCGGCGACTCTCGAAATCGCGGTAGAATGATAGCTGGCCGAGACTTTTCAACACAGGCCAAGAGCCGGACGAGGCCCGATTCAGCAACCGGCAGAATGAACCGACAAGGCCAAAAATGACAAAAAACGTTCTGATTTCCGATATTTGACGAAATCAGAACGTTTTTTGGTATTTTTAAGTCCGCAGAGTCAATAAAATTTTAGTAAATTTGCATCATACAAAAACAAATAACTAATTCCCTCAAATCTAATAATCGTAAACAACGTTATGGAAGAAAAGATTAAAGCAATCTTCAAAGAGAAATTCGGAGAGAACGGCACACTCTATGCCTCGGCCGGCCGCATCAACCTTATCGGCGAGCATACCGACTACAACGGCGGCTATGTTTTTCCCGGCGCGATCGATAAAGTGATCATGGCCGAGATCAAGCCCAACGGCACAGATAAAGTGCGTGTGTTCTCGATCGACATAAACGAATATGCTGAATTCGGCCTCAAGGAGGAAGACGCTCCCAAACAGCAGTGGGCCCGCTATATATTCGGCATCTGCCGCGAGATTATCAAACGCGGTGGCAAAGTTGAAGGATTCGACGCTGTTTTCGCAGGCAATGTTCCTCTGGGCGCAGGTCTGTCGTCGTCGGCTGCCCTTGAAAGCTGCTTCGCATTCGCTCTGAACGATCTGTTCAACGGCAACACCATCGACAAATTCGAGCTTGCCCGCATCGGCCAGTCGACCGAACACAATTACTGCGGCGTGAACTGCGGCATCATGGACCAGTTCGCTTCAGTATTCGGTAAAAAAGACCACCTGATGCGTCTTGACTGCCGTTCGATGGAGTTTGAATATTTCCCCTTCAACATCGAGGGTTACAAACTGGTGCTTCTCGACTCTAAAGTGAAACACGCACTTGTTGACTCACCTTATAACAAGCGCCGCCAGTCGTGTGAACGTGTGGCCCAGAAGCTCGGTATCGAGACCCTGCGCGACGCCACACTCGAGATGCTCAACTCGATCAAGAGCGATATAACAGCCGAAGATTATCTGCGCGCCAAATTCGTGATCGAAGAGAAACAGCGCGTGCTCGACGTGTGCGAGGCTCTTCAGGCCGGCGACTGCGAGACTGTGGGCAAAAAGATGTATGAGACCCACACCGGCCTTTCAAAAGACTATGAGGTTAGCTGCGAGGAGCTCGACTATCTAAACGATATCGCCAAAGAGTGTGGCGTGACAGGATCACGCATCATGGGCGGCGGCTTCGGCGGATGCACCATCAACCTGGTGAAAGATGATCTTTATGACAACTTCATCGAGACCGCAAAGAAAAAATTCAACGAGAAATATGGCCACGAACCTGTGGTTTATCCCGTTATCATCTCTGACGGTGCCCGCAAGGTTGCCGAATAACCCACACAAGCAATCATGGCGGTCGGGATCGGCCGCCATGACTGCTGAAAAACTGTCAATAGAATTTCTCTCTTAACGAAACAAGATTGCAACAGCCAGATCCGCACGCTGCAACGCTATAACGACAAACAGATTATCTAACAACTAATCATAATACACAAAGTAATGAAACCTACACTTTTTGTTCTCGCCGCCGGCATGGGAAGCCGTTACGGAGGTCTGAAACAGCTTGATCCGCTGGGCCCCAACGGAGAAACTATCATGGACTATTCGATCTACGATGCCCTTCAGGCCGGATTCGGCAAAGTTGTGTTCGTGATCCGCAAAGACTTCGAACAGGATTTCCGCGAAAAGATTCTCTCGAAATATGAAGGTCATGTGCCTGTTGAAGTTGTTTTCCAGAGCACAGACAAACTTCCGGAAGGATATTCTTGCCCTGATGACCGCACAAT